>JAFAKZ010000296.1 GCA_019234745.1 Burkholderiales bacterium | reverse complement strand
GCCAGATGGACTGCACGCTGCGCAGCAGGCGCCAGCCACTTTCGCCCGCTCATGCCTTGAACATCACAGAAAACACGCCACGACCAAGCTTAGTCATGCGAGCCAGAGGGTTCCGCATCCAGGTCGCGCCAGGCGCCGTGCAGCAGGCCTTCGATAGGACGGAAGCGGGATTTGTAGGACATCTTGCGGCACTGCGAAATCCAATAGCCCAGGTAGAGATAGGCCTTGCCTTCCTGCCGCGCCTGCGCCACCTGCCACAGGATATTGTAGGTGCCGTAGCTGGAGCCCTCGTCGTCTGGTTCGAAGAAGGTGTAGACGGACGACAGGCCATCGGTAAGCCGGTCCACCAAGCTCACCATCTTGAGCATGCCCTCCTCGCGGAATTCCACGAGGAAGCTGTCCACGGGGCTCTTCAGCAGGAAGTTCTCGTATTGCTCGCGGCTGTCTTCGTCCATGCCGCCGCCGCTGTGGCGCGACATCTGGTAGCGGTGGTAGAGCTCGTAGTGCTCGTCGCTATAGCTCAGCGCGATCTCCGTTGCCTTCAGGTTGCCGTGGCGCTTGGCGATGCGGCGCTGGCTGCGATTGGGGCTGAAATCGTTCACGCGCAGGCGCACGGGTACGCAGGCGCGGCACTGGTCGCACCAAGGACGGTAGGTGAACAAGCCGCTACGGCGGAAGCCGTTGCGCACCAGCTGGCTGTAGACCTGGGTATCGATCAACTCGGCCGGCACGGCCACCTGTGAGCGGGCCATCTGCTCGCTCAAATAGCTACACGGGTAAGGCGCCGTTGCGTAGAACTGCAAGCGGATCAGACGACTATCGTTAGGATGGCTCAAGCAGCTTCTCCTCGACCAAGCCCTGCCTGGACGAACCGGTAATCCCAGCGCCCAGGCGCGACTGGTACCTCGCACAACGACTGCATGCGCGCCAGGAATTCGGCGCGCGGAATCTCATAGGCCCCGAAGCGGGCCAGATGGTCCGTACGCATCTGGCAGTCGATCATGCCGTAGCCCTGCGCTTTCAGCCAGCGTACCAAGTGCACGAAGGCCAGCTTGGACGCATCGGGCCGATGCGCGAACATGGACTCTCCAAAGAACATACGACCAATTGCGATGCCGTACAAGCCTCCGGCCAGTTCTCCATCGAGCCAGCATTCGGCCGAATGGGCCCAACCGCGCGCGTGCAGCTTGCCATAGGCGATCACCATCTCGTCACCAATCCAGGTGCCGTCCTGCCCCGGCCTCGGCACATTCGCGCAGGCGCGAATAACCTGCCCGAACGCCGTATCGAAGCGAATCTCGTACGGCTTGTTGCGTAGCGTCTTCTCAAGCGAGCGGTGCACATGCAGCTCGTCCGGCATCAGCACCATGCGCGGGTCGGGGCTCCACCACAGGATGGGCTCACCCGCCGCAAACCACGGGAAAATGCCGTTGCGGTAGGCCAACAGCACCCGATCGAGCGACAGGTCACCACCGGCGGCCAGCAGGCCGTTCGGCTCGCGCAACGCCTTTTCCAGCGGCGGGAACGTCAGGGCACGGCCCAGCCACGGTATCACCGATGCTCCTGGAGCCCCCGGACCTTGCCGCTCAGGCGAGCCTGGCAGTCATGGCAGATGCCGTAGATATACATGGCGTGATCCTGGATCAGAAAGCCGTGCTCCTTGGCAATGGCGTCCTGCCGCTTTTCGATCTGCGCGTCGAAGAACTCCTCCACCTTGCCGCACTTCACGCACACCAGGTGGTCATGGTGGCCGCCCTGGTTCAATTCGAACACAGCCTTGCCCGTCTCGAAGTGGTGGCGCACGAGCAGCCCCGCCTGTTCGAACTGGGTCAGCACCCGGTAGACGGTAGCCAGGCCCACGTCTTCCTGCTCGTCCAGCAGCAGCCGATACACATCTTCCGCCGTCAAATGGCGCTGCCCCGTCGTCTCGAACAGGTTCAGGATTTTCAGTCGCGGGCCGGTGGCCTTGAGGCCGGCGTCCTTCAGTTCGCTCGCTTTGCTCATGGGTCGGATTCGGTCTAATCGAGGATTGACGCGCCCTGCCGTACACGGCCGGCATTTACCGTCAACCCTGGGCTGGTTCCAGGATAGGTTCGCAGCTATGATACGGCACTTTCCGCTGTCTTAAGGAATCTCTGATTACTTGAGCAGTCTCTTCACCCGGATTCACTCTTTCATTCGTCTCATGCGCACACTGTCGACCGCTTTTTTGCTGGCAACGCTCACCGGCTGCAGCTACCTGACCCCCTATAAGCTCGATGTCCCGCAGGGCAATGCCATCACGGCGGACCTGACGGCCAAGATCAAGCTCGGCATGACCCATGCCCAGGTACGTTACGTGCTCGGTACGCCACTCCTGGCCGACGAGTTCCACAAGAACCGCTGGGACTATATCTACTATGACAGCCGCGGCGGCAGCCTGAAGCAGGACAAGCGCTACCACGTGCTGTTCGAGGAAGACCGCGTGGTGGGCATGGGTGGCGATACGCTGCCGGAACGCGCCCGCGTGGCCGAGCTGGCGCCGGAAGATCCGCGCGCTGCCGCCAAGGCCGAGGAAGCGCGCCGCAAGAGGGCAGAAGGCGGCAGCGAATGAGCGAGTCCAAGCCGCTTCGCATCGCGCTGGCCGGTATTTCCGGCCGCATGGGTCGCGTACTGGTCGAGGCGGTGCTTGGTGCCGACGACTGTCGCCTGAGCGCCGCACTGGGTCGCGCAGGTTCCGCCATGCTGGGCCAGGATGCCGGCGTGGTGGCCGGCCGCATCACGGGCACCCTGGTGAGCAGCGATATCGAGGCGGTGCTGGGGAACGCGGACGTACTGATCGACTTCACCCGCCCGGAAAGCACCCTGTACCACCTTGCCGCCTGTCGGAAACTCGGCGTGAACATTGTCGTCGGTACCACGGGCTTCGATGAGGCGGGCAAGACTGCCCTACGCGAAGCGGGCGAGGACATCGGCGTCGTGTTCGCCCCTAATATGAGTGTGGGCGTGAACCTCACCTTCAAGCTGCTGGAAACGGCCGCCCGCATCCTCGCCACCGGCTACGACATCGAAATCGTGGAAGCGCACCACCGCCACAAGGTGGACGCGCCCTCCGGTACGGCCCTGCGCATGGGCGAGGTCGTCGCAGAGACGCTGGGCCGCGACCTGGCCGACTGCGCCGTGTACGGCCGTGAAGGGGTGACGGGCGAGCGCGACCCATCCACCATCGGATTCGCCACTGTGCGTGGCGGCGACGTGGTGGGCGACCATACCGTCATGTTCATGGGCCTGGGCGAGCGTGTAGAGATCAGCCACACGGCCAGCTCGCGCGCGACATTTGCCCAGGGCGCACTGCGCGCCGCCCGCTGGCTGCAGGACGGCAAGCGTAAGGGTTTGTACGACATGCAGGACGTCTTGGAACTTCGTTAGGCATTTAACGCCACATTCATGCGCAATTAGGGAGGCTAGACGCCTCCCTTTTTGCTAGTCTCGAAGCAGTGCAACCGACACAAGGGATAGCAAGCATGAGTTTCCATACAGCCGACCTCTGCGACCACCACGGCGACCGCGTCATGGTGGCCGATCCGATCTTCAAGCATTTCGGTCAGCGCACGCATTTCGCTGGCCCCATCGCCACGGTCAAGGTGTACGAGGACAACACGCTCGTGCGCGCCGCCATTGAAACGGCGGGCCACGGCCGCGTGTTGGTGGTGGACGGCGGCGGCAGCCTGCGCTGCGCCCTGGTCGGCGGCCAACTGGGCGAGCTCGCCGTGCAGCAGGGCTGGTCCGGCATCGTGGTATGGGGCTGCGTGCGCGACGCGGCCGAGCTCAATGCGCTGGACCTGGGCGTACGTGCCATCGCCACCCACCCGCGCAAGAGCGTGAAGAGCGGCGAAGGTGCTCGCGACCTGAAACTGCATTTCGCCGGTGCCTGCTTTACGCCGGGCCACTGGCTGTATGCCGATGAGGACGGCATCGTCGTGACGCCGGAGCCACTGGTCTGAACGCTGTCGCAACAACCATCAAACTAGAAACACGCTGAGAGCAAGTCATGTCGACGACGTCTGCCTTGGTGGCGGACCCCACTTCCACCGTTCGGCTCTCGCTGCGCGCTATCCTGCAGAGCTTCGACATCGGGCGCGTGGACACTGCCTCCACCGTATCAGAGGCGCGCCGCCGCCTGCTCGACAGCCGCTACGACATCGTGCTGTGCGAATACCACTTCGGCACGGAAGAGACGGGGCATGATCTGCTGGAAGACATGCGCGCCAAGCACAAGCTGCCCCCCACCACCATCTTCATCATGGTGACGTCGGAAGCCAGCTACTCGCGCGTCATCGGCGTAGCGGAAGAAACACCCGACGACTATATGCTCAAGCCCGTGCAGGCGGGCGACCTGGCGGATCGCATCGAGAAGTGCTTCCAGCGGCGCCAGGCGATGAGCGATATCTACGACGCGCTGGCGCATCAGGACTACGCTGGCGCGCTCAAGAACGCCCAGCGCATGATGGCGCAGAAGACGCCTTATCTGGCCGATGTGGTCCGCGTTGCGGCCAACACCCTCTACAAGCTCAAGCGCTATGACGAGGCGGCCGCCATGTTCAAGCGCATCCTGGAGACGCGCAACCCTGCCTGGGCAAAGCTGGGGCTAGCCAAGGTGGCGATCAAGCAGGGCGACAAGGCGGCGGCGGAGGCGGCCATGAAGGACCTGATCGCCCAGCACCTGCGCTACCTGCCCGTCTACAACCAGCTTACCGAACTCTATATCAGCGACGAGCGCTACGCCGAGGCACTCGACATCACGGAACAGGCCGTCAAGATCACGCCGGGCAGCATCAAGCGCCTGCAGCTGGCGGGCCAGCTGTGCTACAGCCTGGGCGAAATGGAGCGGGCCAGCGACTACCTGACGCGTGCCGCCCGCTTCGCCAGCAAGGCCAGCGACCTCGACTACCGCTCGCTATTCCACCTGATGCAGATACAGGTAGAAGGCGGCAAGCTGGCCGACGCCGCCAGCCTGCTCAAGCAGGTGCGGGCAAAACGGGATGGCGACGACGACACCGACCAGGGCCAGCGTGGCGGATGGTATTGCGACCTGGCACTGGCGGCCGAGTCCGTCGCCCGGCGCGAGCCGCTCGCGGCCATCGACATCATGCGCAAGCTGGCCGCACACTGGGATGCGCCGGAGTTCAACTTCGAGCTGGCGCTCGACTACCTCAAGGTGATCAACCAGCTCTACGCGGAAGACATCGCGTCCAATCTGGCGCAGTGGATACGGCCGATTGCGCTGCGCTTCGCCACGGGGCGCCATGCGCACGAGCTGCTGACGCAGCCCATCGCGCAGCGGTCCAAGATCGCCGAGGTCGTCACGCAGGCCAACGAACATATTGCCCAGGTGGCGAACGAGGCGGCCCAGCTGATGGTGGACCAGAACGTCGAGGCTGCCGCTGACCGCCTGGTAGCGGAAGGCACCAAGACGCTCAATAACCGTCTCCTCGCCGCTGCCGCCAACGCTGCCGCCAAAGGCTTCCAGACCCTCCACGACGATATGTACAAGCAGCACGCAGAAACCTGCCTTGCCATGATGACGCCGCCGGACGAGAACCTGATGCAGCGCCTGCGTACCGTCCTTGCGACACCCCCGGAAGCGGTAGGCTCGCCCCCGTCCTGAGCGCTATAATCGGCGACCTTCACCGTCGGTGTTGCCTCACAAGGACGACGCCGCCCACCTCCTGCAAGAGATCGTTCATGTCCAAGCTCGACGCCGCCGCACCGCAACCCATCCAGCTCAAGGATTACACGCCGCCCGCCTTCCTGGTGGACAAGGTAGACCTTACCTTCGAACTCGAATCAACCTACGCTCGCGTGTCCTCGCGCCTAGTCCTGCACCGTAACCCGGCCGCTGCTGTGGGCGCGCCCCTGGTGCTGCA
This sequence comes from Burkholderiales bacterium, assembly GCA_019234745.1. GTDB lineage: Bacteria > Pseudomonadota > Gammaproteobacteria > Burkholderiales > Chitinimonadaceae > JAFAKZ01. Next base: position 946 of record JAFAKZ010000296.1, on the reverse strand, counting down.
TGGCCGCGAGCTGGAATTGGAATCGATTAAGGTCGACGGCGAGGCGCTGGACGCCAGCCGCTACACGATCGCGGGCGAGGAGATGACCGTCCTGGGCGTGGCCGACAACGCCATTGTCGAGATCGTGACCATCACCCACCCGGAAAAGAACACCAGCCTCAACGGCCTGTACCGGTCCGGCGGCAACTTCTACACGCAGTGCGAAGCGGAAGGCTTCCGCAAGATCACCTGGTACCCGGACCGCCCGGATGTGATGGCGCGCTTCACCACCACCATCATCGCCGACCGCGCACACTGGCCCGTGTTGCTGTCCAATGGCAACCGCGTGGGCGAAGGTACGCTGGACCGCAACCGGCACTGGGTGAAGTGGGTCGACCCGTTCAAGAAGCCGGCCTATCTATTCGCGCTGGTCGCGGGCAAGCTCTCCAAGCTCGCCGACAAGTACAAGACGCGCTCGGGCCGCGACGTGGCGCTGGAAATCTGGGTGGAGCCGAACGACCTGGACAAGTGCGGCCACGCCATGGAATCGCTCAAGAAGTCCATGCAGTGGGACGAGCAGCGCTATGGCCTCGAGTATGACCTGGACACCTATATGATCGTCGCCGTGGGCGACTTCAATATGGGCGCCATGGAGAACAAGGGCCTCAATATCTTCAATACGAAGTACGTGCTGGCGCGCCCCGATACGGCCACCGACATGGACTTCGACGGCATCGAGGCCGTGATCGCCCATGAGTATTTCCATAACTGGACGGGCAACCGCGTCACCTGCCGCGACTGGTTCCAGCTCTCGCTCAAAGAGGGGCTGACGGTCTACCGCGACCAGGAGTTCACCATGGACCGGGGCAGCCGCGCGGTGAAACGGATCGCCGACGTGCGCGCGCTGCGCGCCGCGCAGTTCAGGGAGGACGCCGGCCCGCTCGCGCATTCCGTGCAGCCCGATCAG
>JAFAKZ010000600.1 GCA_019234745.1 Burkholderiales bacterium | reverse complement strand
GCCTTCCCCTTCTAGGCATCAGCCGCGGCTGGCGTACGGTGAATATCGTCTGGTGTGTGGCCATCGCCTACTCGACGATGGCCACCAAGCAGCATGTCGCCATTGACGTTGCGGCCGGTACGGTATTGGCGTTGGCTGCGGCCTGGGTGACCGGCCTGAAGGCGCATGCGGAAATGCGGGCGCCGGAGTTCAGGCTGAAGCCTGTCCACGCCTAAGAAACCGAACAACGACAATCAAAGACGTGTACCAACGATCACGTCCAAATTGTCTTGATCTGCACCAACAAAACGCCGCAACAGCCGCGCTACAATACCCAAGTGGCAAATCAGCCAAAGCAATAAGCTTGTTTCTGGAATAGGCGTCTCAATCGCAGCAAACTAAGGGCACTGTATGCAACAAGAAGTCGTAGTGGTTGGCGGTGGCATGTGCGGCATGTATGTCGCGTATCAGTTGGCCAAGCACCGTCCCGACACCGTGGTTACCCTGCTTGAGCAAAGTGAACAGCTTGGCGGAACGTATGGATCGATCTGGGACGAGCACGGCGACGCCCACGACTTTGGCATGCATTTGTTTTACGAAGCGTGCGACGAGCGAGTTGACGCACCGCTGCGAGAAATTCTGCCCCTTGAAGATTGGCATATATGGCCCGGCATCCAGAAAGATGTTGCGGGTCTGTATTGGCAAGGCCGGCTTCAAACCAACTCGCACTACCTGGACCTTCGCTCGCTGCCTGATGCAGTACGGGAATCGCTGCGGCAATCGCTATTTGATGCCGTTCACAGCAATGCGAACTGGCAAGGTGCCGCCAGCGCTGGCGAATACCTGACAAACAAATTCGGCGCTGACCTGGCTGAGCGGTACTTTGCACCTGTACTGCAGCATCTCTGGCACGCGCGGCCGGATGAGCTGGCCCCCTATGCGTTGCGCATGGTCTCGATGGACCGCGTTATCTGGTCCGATCACGATGAATGGGTCGATGGCTCAAGCGACGAAAGATATCGGGCCGCGATCGCCATCCCAGATCAGCGCAAGCTTCCACCGGGCGTACGCACGTCGCCACAGCGTGCGCTCTATCCCAAGCGCTATGGTTTTGGCCATTACATCAAGCAGTTCGAGGCCAAACTGGTCGACCTAGGCGTGAAGGTTGTGCGACTTGCCAAGATCAGCGGCCTTTCCGTGCAAGCCGACCAGCGTATTGTGGTCGACTGGTCGGCACTGGGCGAGAGCAAACAGGTCACGGCCGACTGGCTGTACTGGGCAGTTTCACCGTTTGCGCTACTGAAGTCGCTGGATGCTTCCTCGGTGTTGCCGAGTGCCGATATGCCCCACCATCTGGGTTTTGCGCACTTCCATCTTCGCCATGCGCCGAAGATGGAGGACCTCTACTACTTCTATTGTTACGATCCTGGCCTGAACGTATTCCGCGTGACCAACTTCAGCGCATACTGCGCTACCGCGGCCACGGAACAGGGATACCCGGTGTGCGTGGAAATGCACTACCCTAGCGATGCGGCCGCGCCCACCGTCGAGCAATGCCTGGCGGATGCGAAACGCGCCCTCGTGAAATTGGGCGTAACCACCGAAGAAGATATCGTTGCGACGGGCCCTGGCCATATCCACCCATTCGGATTTCCCCGCCCAACACTGAAAAATCAGCAAGCATTCGCTGAAGTCCGCTCGCGCCTGAACGATGCGGGTAGCAAGCGCATTGTGCTTGGTGGCGTTGCGCCGGACCAAGGCCGCTTCTTCCTGCACGAAATCCTGTTGGCAGCCGCCAACGATGTCGAAAGAATCATCAATGAATAGTTTTACACCGTCAGAGTCGCTGCACATCCGCAATATGCCGATGTACTGGCGGATTCGAAAGCCGGCACAGGCACCCCACGCTGAGATACCCGGGACCTTCGACCTCACGGTCGCCTACGACACACAGGCGCGCGTTGTCCGACAGGTACTGAATGAAGCGCTGCTATCGACCCTGGAAGCCGTTTACCGCGCAGAAAGCAATATTGGCTATCTGCAGGAGGGCCACACGCTCGCGAAAGGGTATGGCTCCGACTTGCTGGCCTATATCGACCGCGCGCTTGCCGATGTGGAATACCAACGCGTGATGGAAGTCGGCTGCGGTGGCTGCCTGGTCTTGTCCCACCTGCGTGGACAGGGAAAGGAAGTCGTCGGCGTCGATCCAAGCCCTATCGCCATACAGGCCGGCGCGCAAGCAGGCATCGAGGTCGTTGCCGACTTCTTCCCACCCAAGGCCGCGCTGCATCCGGCCGACTTGATACTGCATTCCGATGTGCTGGAGCACGTGCCGGACCCGATTGCCTTCCTGAAGTCGCACCACGCCTATTTGAACCCGCGTGGCATGGTGCTGATCGCCGTACCTGACTGCACGGAAAGCATCGAGCTGGGTGACTTGTCGATGCTGATGCACCAGCACTTGAGCTATTTCTCACGCGACTCGCTGCATGCCGTCGTCTCGGCTGCAGGGTTCCGCGTGCTCGATATCTCGAAGTCGGGCTACGGCGGGTCCCTGTATTGCCTGGCCATGAAAGACGAGCAGCCCTCGCCCCTGCCTGCCGAAAATGGCCTGGACGCAAGCTATATCGAACGAGCGAAACGCAGCTTGGAACGTGTCGGGCAGCGTATTGGGCAGGCGGATGCGGGCTACTACATGCCGCTACGTGCGATCCCCTATTTGTCCGCGCTTGAACTCCAGCCGCCCTATCGCTTTTTCGATGATACGGCTCACTGGTATGCGGGGTTTATCGACGGCACGACGGTCAGCATCCAGAATTTCCAGGATCTGGTCACGGCGCCGCCTGCCATCGTGCACGTCATGAGCCTGACTTTCGGCGACCTGGTGGCGAACAAGATTCGCAGTGCCTGCCCAGAACTCCAGGTGACAACGCTGCGAAGCCTGCTCGAAGCATGAAACGCGTCGCAGTCATACAGTCGAACTACCTGCCATGGAAGGGCTATTTCGACATCATCCATGACGTCGATCTGTTCATCTTCTACGATTGCGTCCAATACACGAAAAATGATTGGCGCAACCGCAACGTCATCAAGACGGCCGCAGGCCCCTCCTGGCTGACGGTCCCCGTGCAATTTCAACTGGGCGATACGATCGAACAGGCGCGAGTTGCCAATACGCATTGGCAGGCAAAGCATTTCAAGACGCTGGAGCACGCCTATCGGCGCCAGCCCGGCTACGAATGGCTGCTTCCACTCTTGCAGGAAACCTATCTCGACCGGGAGTGGACGAATCTATCCGAGCTCAATCGACACTTGATCCAGCGCATCTGCGCAGACTATCTCGGCATCGAAACCGCCATCGTCGGATCCAGCCAATTCACGCTGAATGGCGCCCGGCAAGAGCGCTTGCTAGACCTGCTGGTCCAAGCCGGTGCGACACATTATGTGTCTGGGCCCGCAGCACGCAGCTATATCGAAGAACCGCGATTCGCGGAGGCTGGTATCGCATTGAGCTATAAGGACTACGCAGGCTACCCGGAATATGCCCAACCATATGGCGAGTTCAGGCATGCGGTTTCCATCGTCGATGTCATCGCCTGTACCGGCCAAGCTGCGCCGGAATACATCTGGGGATGGCGGGCCTGACGGCATCCGCCGGCTAGGCGAGCTTGACCGCGCAGATGACCACGGCGGGCACGCTAACGTTGCGCTCCCGACGCGCGCTGAACGGGTTGCAGCTTTCGATGCGATAGCCCGCAGCTGCCAAACATCGCTCAACGTAGCTCAGTCCATGGGCAAATCGCCCCGTAACCACCATCTCGACATCGTCGCGCTCGCTGACATCAACGGAGAACACGAGGTGGCTACCAGCCACCTGGCTGCACCCAGCCAGTGTAAAGAGCGCTTGCAGGTCGCCAAAGAATGGCAGCACCGACGCTGCCAGCAAGACGTCGATGTTTTCCGTTTCCGCCCGCAGGTAGGAAAAAATGTCGGCCTCGACCAATTGGTCGTACAAACCCGCCTCGGCTGCCGCACTGAGCATGGCGGGGCTCATGTCGACGCCAATCAGGCGTTGAGAACGACGATGCATGGGGTCGAGTAAACGGGCCACACGACCCGTGCCGCAGCCCAGGTCTGCAACTACGATCCCCTTCTTCAGACAACGCTGGGCAACTCGGGCAACCTCCCGGTCTTCCAGGTACTGCTCCTGCTCGACGCGTGCATCGTACCCAGTCGCCAATCCGTCAAAAATCTTTCCGACCAGTTCCGGGTGGTAGCGTTCGGGCAACGCGGCCTTCGTCTCCATCGCATCGACAATATCAAGGCCAAGCGGTGATTTGCCGGCGTATCCATCCCATCGCCCGGCGGACTTGAGTAACTGTATCAACAGGCGTTGGAATGCCAGCTGCTTGTACTGGCGCCGCAGCGACATTTCCAGGCAACGGATCGCGCGTTGGCTCTGGCCCTGGAACACGTAATACAGTGCCATACCATTCAACATATGCCAAGGCGCCACGGCAGCCTGCGGCTGAATCGACTTGCGTAGACCGTCCTTGGCGTCTTTCAACCGCGGCGGGAGCGCAGCCAGCGCTTCCGCAGAAAGCGATAGTAGCGCCAGGCACTCCGCGCCCACCAAGGCGGCGGGGGCAGCTTGATTATCGTGGCTTGGGTTCATAAGGCGAAGCGCGTGAGGCGGGGTCTCACGCTATGCAGCATAGGCTCGGTCATCGCCCAGGTACGCGGCGGCGTCATGCCCGAAATGGCGATAGAGCGCCGTAATGACGCGATCCTGCTGTTCATTGCTCATGCTGCTGAACAGCGGCAACCGAACCAGGCGCTCAGCGACAGAATTCGTGACTGCCATATCCGAAGCAGCGCGGCCGTATTGCTCGCCGGCCGGCGAACTGTGCAGGGGCACGTAATGGAACACCGTACCGATTTGCTCCTGGCGCATCGCCTGCAGCAGCTGCGTGCGGGCCGCAAGATCGGGCAACATGATATACATCATGTGCCCGTTGGCGACTGTCGCGAGATCGACGGCGGGCAGTTTGAAAGCACCCGTCTCGGCCAGGGGGCGCAAATGACTCGTGTAGCGTCCAACCAGTTCGCGGCGCCGGCGCGTGATCTCGTCGCCATGCTCCAGTTGGGCGTAAAGAAACGCGGCTGACAGGTCGTTGGGCAAAAATGAGGAACCGAGGTCTACCCAGGTGTATTTATCGACCTGCCCGCGGAAAAAGCGGCTGCGGTTCGTTCCCTTTTCGCGGATGATCTCTGCTCGCTCCACCAAGTCCGGCCGGTTGACGAGGAGCGCCCCGCCCTCGCCGCAACTGATGTTCTTGGTTTCGTGAAAACTGAAGCAACCCAGGTCGGCAATCGCCCCTGCGGGCTGACCCTGCCACTGGCTATGAAACGCCTGCGCGGCATCTTCTACCAGCAGCGCCCCCGCGTTGCCTGCAATGGTCTTGAGTGCATCCATCTCGCAGGGCACCCCTGCATAGTGCACACAGACGATGGCCTTGGTACGCGAAGTCACGGCGCGCTCGACCATCTTCTCATCGATGTTCAAGGTGTCGTCACGCACGTCGACGAACACGAGCTTGGCACCACGCAGGGCATAGGCGCTGGCGCTCGTCACAAATGTCCACGAGGGTACGATCACCTCGTCGCCGGGACCGACGTCGGACATCAAGGCCGACATTTCGAGCGCGGCCGTGCAGGAATGGGTCAGTAATGCCCGAGAACTGCCAAAAGCGGACTCCATCCACTTTTCGCAGCGCCGGGAAAACGCGCCGTCGCCGGAAAGCTGCCCACCATCAACCGCCTGAGCAATGTAATAGAGTTCCTTGCCGACGAAGGACGGGATATTGAATGGAATTTCCGAGGACATGATATCGAGTCGAGGCCAAATGCTATTGACTGGAATTTGATCACATTTCCCATCGGCCGGTCGAGCAATCGTCGACCGACCATCCAAGACCCACGCATATGCTTGTGGGCCCTGCCAACGCATCAGTCAATACGCCCTCCCATCTCCTTGATATCCGACGCCGTTGTCAGCGCCACCCTGACTGCAATGCGCAGCGCGTCGACGTCGGTCTCCAGCGATAGGCTCGGTGCACCGGGATGCCGTGCAGCCTGCTCGGGCAGGAAGGGGATATGGATGAAGCCCGCGCGCATGTTTGGGTGCAGCGTTGCCGCCGCGTGCATGGCGCCGTAGAACACATGGTTGCACACGAAGGTTCCTGCCGTTTGCGAGACGGAGGCCGGAATGCCGGCCTGACGCAGGCCGTGCACGATGGCCTTGATCGGCAAGGTGGCAAAGTAGGCAGCCGGGCCGCCCGGCACGACGGCTGCGTCGACGGGCTGGCTTCCGGCATTGTCGGCAATGCGCGCGTCGTCCACGTTGATGGCCACACGCTCCACGCTGATATCGGCGCGGCTGCCGGCCTGGCCCACGGCGATCAGCACCTGCGGCCGGTGCTGCGCGACCAGGGCGTTCAAGGTATCGATCGCCGCGCCGAATACACAGGGCAGTTGCGCCGCGACCACGGCAAAGTCTTCCTCGCCCCAGCCGTCCAGCCGGCGCACGGCTTCCCAGGAAGGATTGATGCTCTCGTGGCCGAAGGGTTCGAAGCCGGTCAACAGTACGGTTTGACGGGTCAAAACGATCTCCGGGAACAGTGAATCACTACATTAATGCTCCGCCCGGGAAACCCGGGCGCATTGGGTCGGTGGAGTATCAACCAATGCTTGCTGATTGATTCCACTCCCCCCGCCCTCGCCGCCGCGAGGGAGCCTCGCTCACGCTCGCAAGTGGACTCCTTCGGCATTCACTAGCCACCTAGCGGAACATGAAGCAGTACATCAGGGCGACATTCACACCCAGTAGCAGCACAGCCGTCGGCCACTGCGCGCGGATCACGGCATTCTTGTCCGGCAGTTCCAGCAAGGCCGCAGGGATGATGTTGAAGTTCGCCGCCATGGGCGTCAACAGCGTTCCGCAGTAGCCGGAGAACATGCCGATGGCCGCCATCACGGCCGGGTTGCCGTGGTGCACGCCGAGCAGGATGGGGATGCCGATGCCGGCCGTCATCACGGGGAAGGCGGCGAAGGCGTTGCCCATGACGATGGTAAACAGCGCCATGCCCACGGCGTAGGCGGCGACGGCCACCAGCTGGTTGTCGACGGCGATGACGGACGTTGTGATATGCGTCACGGCGCCGCCCACGCCCGCCTCCGTGAACAAGAGGCCCAGGGTGGCCAGCATCTGCGGCAGGATCACGGCCCAACTCATGGACTCCAGCAGGCGATGCGCCTCGTGCAGCGACTGCCTGGGCCGGTCGCGCGTCAGCCAAAGGCCTCCCCCCAGAGCGATCAGATCGCCGATGCAGGCGCTGACCAGGGTGAGGTTCTTCTGGTCCAGCACAAAGGCACCGCCGATCTTCACGTCCTTCATCAGCATGCTGCCCACGATGGCGACGAGCGAGATGGACAGGATGGGCAGGAACAGCCGATTGCCCAGCCGCG
>JAFAKZ010000597.1 GCA_019234745.1 Burkholderiales bacterium | reverse complement strand
GTTGAGCGTGGTGGCGATACCTACGGCGCCCACCCAGCGCTCGCCCAGCACGGGCTGGTCGATCACCCCCAACACGGGCTTGCCGCGATGCAGCAGGCCGATCAGCGTACAGAAGGTGGGGCGCCCGATGATAAAGCTCTTGGTGCCATCCACCGGGTCCAGCACCCATACCCATTCCGCGTCATCGCGCTCACGGCCGAACTCTTCGCCGATGATGCCATGCTCGGGCGCCAGCTCGGCCAGCAAGGCGCGCATGGCCTGCTCGGCACCGCGGTCGGCCAGCGTCACGGGGCTGGCATCGGCCTTGTCGTCGATGGCAAGGCGGGAGCGGTAGTGCGGCAGGATGGCGGCACGTGCGGCATCAGCGAGGCGATGTGCAATTGGCAGAAAGGCGGTAAGGTCGGGAACGGTCATGATGTGCGCCTGGACGGAAAGCGCACATCTTAACTGGACTTGCGCCGTGTATCCGGCTTGTCCTTGGTCGCCTGCATAAAGCGGCCAGAGAAACGATCCAGCACGTCCGGGATCAGACGCTCCGTAAAGCCGAACAGGAAGCTCCACACGGCCAGGCGCGCGACGTCCTTGGACACGGTCGGCGCCAGCCAGCCCAGATAGCCCTGCTCGGCCATATCGGCCGGGCCGCCGAAGTGCGGCAGCAAGGCGCCGATCAGGGCCGGGCTGAATACCGTGTCGATCAGGCCGCTGGCCAGGATGAACATGCCGATGACCGCGAACAGGCCGCCCAGCAGCATGCCCTGCACAATGCTGTCCTGTCCGACGTCGAGCGCACATAGGTCGCCCAGCGCCATGCCCTCGTGCGGCGCCGCTGGGCGCTTGAGGCCTGCCATCTGCACACGGCGCGACACGCTGGCGTAGCCGCCCGCCACACCCAGCCAAGCCACACCCGCTACCAGGGCGAGGCCGTTCCAGCCCAAGAGCGCCGCAGCCGTGCCGAAGATCACGGCGAGTACGGAGACGACCAGCAGCGTTTCGTTCATGCGTCGGCGCAGGCGCCAGCTTTCCTGCTCGCGCAGCAGGCTCTTGCGGAAGGCCCACTGGCATTCCGTCAGCCGGTTCACGGCCCAGCCGCGCAGGGCCGCTTCATAGTCGGCATGGCTGGGCTTGGGGCACTCGCTGGTGGTCGGCACGCTCCATTGGATCAGCGAGGCGGCACGCGCTTCGAGCTGAGGCAGCGGCATCATCTGCAGCACCCACAATTCCAGCGTGAACAGCTGCTGCCAATCGATATGCGCCTTGTTGTCGGCCACCCGGCGCGCCTCTTCATAGCGCGGCAACGCTGCGGCTTCCGGCGGCAGCGCGTGGAATTCCGAGACGACTTGATCGACGTAGGGGCCGCCTACGGCGCGTACCTGAGCAAACGGGCGATAGCGTCGCATGGCGCTTACACCTGCGATTCCGTCGAGTAAGTTTTCGTGTTGCGACATGATCCCATCCACACAGAATTAACCGCCTGAGAAGGCAATGCAAGTCCCATGCCAACGATCTTGCAGTTTACGTCGCGCCGCGGCGAGAATGCGACGTCCTCAACCGGGAGTGGCACCGTGCGTGCACCTATCCAGATCCTGCTTGTCCTTTGCCTACTGTGCCGGGCCGCCTGCGCCCAGACAGCCGAGGAAGCGCGCATCCCGGACGCCCTGGCAGCGCTGCCGGGCGTGGCGGACGCCTTCGACCCGCTGGTGCAGGACTTCGCCGAGCAGTGGCGCGCCGCAGAGGACGCCAAGGCCACGCTGGCACTGACCCGGGATTATGGACACAAGCTGTGGCTGGCCGCAAAGGCCCGTGTAGCCAGCGGGGATAAGGACGACAGACCGTTGTATTGGTCCCGACTGGCCTTGGCGCAGATCATCCATGACATCCGCCCCCGCTTCCCCATCTTTCCGGCCGACCGCGATGCCGCACTGCAGGCGCTGGAGCGGGCAAGCCGCGGTATGGACGATGTACGCTATCCGAACGAGCGTCGCGTTGTGCGTGTCCTGCTGACGGGATTCGACCCCTTTCTGCTGGATCGCAATATCGGGCAGAGCAACCCATCGGGCGCGAGCGTGCTGGCATTGGATGGCGCGGACATCCCGTTTACCGACCAGCACGGCAGGCAGCAGATCGCCCATATCGCAGCCGTCGTGCTGCCCGTGCGCTATGCCGACTTCGACGCGGGCCTGGTCGAGGACTTCCTGCAGCCTTGGCTAGCCGGCGCACAGGCAGGTCCGCACGACTGGTTCGAGGCCGAGCGGCAACGCCGCAGCGGGCAGCTGGCGAATGTGGCGCACGCCACGCCGCAGGTCGACATGGTGCTGACCACGAGCATGGGACACGCGGGCTTTGAGCTGGAACGCTACGCGGGCCTGCGCCGTTCCACCGCCGCGCCGGATAACGCCAACGCTTTTTCCGGCGGCACGCTGGATCACCCTACCCTGCCCCGCCTGCGCGGACGACCCATGCAGGGCGCGGAGTTCCTCGAAATCTCACTGCCGACCAATGCAATGCACAAGGTGCAGGCACCGTTTGTGCTAACGGACAATCGCTGGGTGAGGGTGGCACCGGATATCGAGTTTGCTGCCGGCGGCATCGGTACACTGCACGGCAAGACAGCCGTGGAGGGCAGCGGCGGTGGCTACCTGAGTAATGAGGTGTCTTATCGGGCACTGCATCTGCGCGACGAACTGGGTGTAGTCACATTACCGATCGGACATTTGCACTTGCCGCCCGTTGTCGGTTACGACCCTGTGAAGCTCGACGCCATCCTCGCTGAGCTGCGGGCCGTACTTGCAGCAAGCGCTGGTGCGCTGGCGCCCTAGACGGAGAGGGAGCCTCCGACTAAGTACCCGGTATCGAGTTTTGCAATCATTTACGGATCTGAAACGGTCGGCAAGCGTCTTATCCCTATCATTCGCTTCACCTTTTCAACCAAGGGAAAGACCATGTCCATCCGCCCCAGCCGCCTTATCTGCACCCTGTTTGCACTCGTCCTCACCAGCACCCTGGGCTTCGCCTGGGCCGACGACGCGAAGACTGGCACCCGTGCCGACGCCATGCAGCACCACGCTGCCATGGTGAAGAAAATGGAAGAGCACGCCGCCAAGCGCCTGAACCTGACGGCCGAGCAGCAGCCAGCCTGGCAGGAGTACACCGCTACGGTGGAATCGACCATGGCCGACATGCGCGCCATGCATAAGGAAATGGCCGAGCACAAGGATATGGATGCCGCTGCAATGATGCACATGCGCGCTGACCATGCGGCCACCAAGGCGCAAGAGCTCGGCAAACTGGCGGACGCGACCGACAAGTTCGAAAAGGTGCTGAACCCCGAGCAGAAGAAGACCTTCGACGAGATGGCGCGGCATTTCATGCACCGTCATGGCCGCCATGGCTGGCACCACGGCTGGGATCATGATGAGGGGCACGAGCATCACGAGAACGACAAGGCCGGTAAGTAGGCCTGGGACGGTTCAGCCGGTATTACGCTGTGGTAGGGCGGGTTCGCGAAGCAACCCGCCGAACGATTGCGGCGAAGCCGCTAAACCTATCGATGCATGTGGATTCGCCGGCGATGTCAGTTAAGCGACTACGCCGCAGGTATTCTGCGGGTTGCTTCGCGAACCCGCGCTACCATTGGGTGGCGCTCGTTCCAACGTACTCAGGTCAACTCAAAGCGGTAGCCCACGCCGTACACGGAATGGATCACGTCGCGATCAGCCAGCACAGCGGCAAGCTTCTTGCGCAGGTTCTTGATATGGCTGTCGACGGCGCGGTCGAACACGTCGCCGCCATCGGCGTAGGCCAGTTGCAGCAAGGCAGCACGCGAGAAGATGCGCCCTGGTGCCGCGATCAGCACGGCCAATAGGCGATATTCCTGCGGAGTCAGGTTCAAAACTTGGCCCGCGTAGCGGATACGCTGCGCACCTTCGTCGTGCTCGAACAGCTGCGGCGCAGGCGCCTGCGTGCTTGGCATCGCGCGCTTCAGCATGGCCTGTACGCGTGCGACCAGTTCGCGCGGGCTAAAGGGTTTGCACAGGTAGTCATCCGCGCCCACCTCGAAGCCCAACAGCCGGTCGATCTCCTCGACCTTGGCCGTCACCATGATGATCGGGACAGCCGAAAAGCGGCGAATCTCGCGACACAGCGTCACGCCGTCCGTGCCCGGCAGCATCAAGTCCAGCAGGACCAAGGACGGCATCGAGGCACGCAGCGCGCCTAGCACCAAGTCGCCATCCTCAACGCATTTCGTCGTGTAGCCCGCATGGCCCAGATAGGCCGCCATCACCTCGGAAATGCGCGGGTCGTCCTCGACGATCAGGATAGTAGGCGCGGCAGCATTCATGGCTTATTCCGTTTTATCTGAAGCAAGGGCAGCGTGATGACGACGCGCAGACCGCCCAGAGGCGAATGCTGCGCCTGGATGCGCCCTTGGTGCGCTTCCACGATGGACAGGCAGATGGCGAGGCCAAGGCCTGCGCCGCCGCCTTTGCGGCTGCGCGACGCGTCCACCCGGAAGAAGCGGTCGAACAGCTGCGTCAAGGCGGCGTCGGGCACGCCGGGCGGGCTGTCGTCCACGATGATCTCGACGACTGGCCCCTTTACCAAGGTAGTAAGGCGCACGACGCCCGGGCCATTCGTGTAGCGCGATGCGTTCACCATCAAGTTGCCGAGTAACTGCTGCAGGCGCGTAGGGTCGCCGTTCACCAGCACGTTGGGCATGGGAAAGACCTGCAGTTGCAAACCGGCGCGGCGCATGGGCTCGTTAAAGCGACGCTCTACCTCCTCGAACAACACGTCCAGCATCACCGGCTCGAACTGGTAGTCCTGGGTACCTACATCGGCACGGGCGAGCTGGTACAGGTCGCTTACCAGCGTATCGAGCTCGGCCACGGCGCCGTCGATCACCTCCAGGCCTCGTTCGTTCAGCGGCATCACGCCGTCACGCATGGCTTGGGTGTGGGCACGCAGTACGGTAAGCGGCGTGCGCAGCTCATGCGAGGTATCGGCCACCCACTGGCGGCGCGACTGCTCGAAGCGCTCCAGGCGCTGTGCCATCTGGTTGAAGTCGTCCGCCAGTTCGCCCAGTTCGTCGCGCCGGTGCAGCTGGACGCGAGCATCGAGCTGGCCGGATGCCAGCCTGCGCGCCCCATCGGCCAAAGCCGAGATGGGTTTGCGTATATGCCGCGCCAGCAGCCAGGCCGCGAGCGCCGACGCCAGCACGGCGACAGCGGCGATCCAGGCCAAGTTACGCGTCTGAGCTTCCAGGAATTGCTCGGTCAGGCCATCACCGTTATCGCGCACGGGCGCGAGCGCGAGGTAGCCGATTACCGGGCCGCCGTCGCCGTTGTGTATGGCGCGGCGTGGCCGATGCTCTGCCTCAGGTGGGCCGATGATGCGATTACCAGCCGTGTCGAACAGCGCGACACGCGGGCCGATGTCCAGCCTGTCCCCACCTGGCGGCGGTGGCCGGCTGCCGGGCGCACCCGGCGGTCCTCCGGGAGGGAGTCCACCGGGCGGCGCAGGCAGGATGTCACGCGGCGACTGCACGAACCCCCAGCCGCCTTCGGCCTGGTAGCGGGCCGTCGCTACCTCTTCCACCCGAGAGAGGCGCGTCAGTTCGACATGGGCGACATAGTCGCTGAAGCCCTTGCCCAGGCTCAGCCGAAACAGGCCGGCCGCCACCGACACCACGCCCAGTGCGGTGAGCGTGATGGCGACGAACAGCGTCAGGGCGATGGAGCGGCGGCGGGTCACGGGTTCAGATCAACAGCTATCAACGCCCTTGCTGGCCATTCGGCGGGCCACCCTGCGGACCGCCTTGCTGACCACCCTGCGGTCCACCGTTGCCACCCTGGGGCGGATGGTCTGGCATCGCCACGAGGCGGGACGGGAACATGCGACAGGTGCCCGTCACCTTCTCGCCGCGCGGCGTGGTGAACGAGACGACTGCGCCTGCCTGCTTGCCGTCGCAGGCAGTGAACGCCTCGGGCGGCGGAACGCGGCCTTGCCCGCCCTGACCGGGTGGTTGGCCCTGCCCTTGCTGCGGCGCTTGCTGGCCTTGCTGGGCACCGGGGTTGGCGAACGCGACGCCGGGCAGCGCCAGGGCGATCAACAAGATAGGAAGGTGAATACGCATTGCAGTCTCCGTCAGTTGGTTACCGAGAACTTCTAGTGTGAGTCTGCGCGACGACTATGGAGCAATTGCGGAGAAACGTGGTGCGGCGCATTGTTCCGAAAATCACATATTCCGTGAACCATCTTCGCTGATCAGGGAATCTACGGCAAACAGGAAACGAACCAATGCTGGGGACACAAGACCTCGATGCCACCGCGCAGCGGGCTGGCAGCGAAGCCGACAGAGAAGAAATCACCTTGCTCGCACATGTGCGGGCCGGAGAATTGCGCGCCTTCGATACGCTCTATCGCCTGTATTTTCCACGGCTCGCACGCTTTATCGAGCGCATGACGCGGCGCCCGGCATTGGTCGAGGAGCTGATCAATGACACGATGATGGTCGTCTGGCGCCGCGCCGATAGCTACAACGGCGAGAGCAAGGTGTCGACCTGGATCTTCGGGATTGCCTACCGCAAGGCGCTGAAGGCCCTGAGCAAAGTGGACGACCCGGTGGACGACAGCGACGTAGTCGAGGTGGAAGAGGATGCGCCCGGCCCAGAAGCGACGCTGACCCAGGCGCAACTACGCGCCACGCTGATGCAGGCAATGAGCAAGTTGTCGGCCGACCACCGAGCCGTGATCGACTTGGCTTATTTCAACGAATTCGGTTGCCGCGAAATCGCTGACATCATGGCCTGCCCCGTCGATACGGTGAAGACGCGGATGTTTCATGCGCGCCGCCGCTTGAAGACAGTATTGGGTGGCACAGCAGAGGATTGGATATGAACAAGCGCATCGTGCAACTGGATACGGACAGCCATAAGGCCGTGGAAAGCCTGCTGCCCTGGTATGTCACAGGCAAGCTCGACTCCGTGGAGCAGCAGCAGGTGGCTGAGCATCTGGCGGGTTGTGCCCACTGCCGCAGCGCGCTGGCCTGGGAGCAATCGCTGCGGCGGCACCATGCTGCCCCCGATACGTCTGCCCTCGACGTGGAGGCCTCGCTCGCCCGCATGCATGCGCAGATGGCCGCGCCAAGCCGCCGGCGCCTGACCCTGCCCTCACCTGCGGCACTGCTGCGCCGCTGGCGCGATGTTTCCGGTTGGGCGCGCTGGACCATGGCCGCGCAGTTCGCCACGATAGCCGCCCTCGCCTTCCTTGCCTTCGAACGGCCTGAAGCACCCGTTGGCCAGTACCATGCCTTGGGCGCACCAGCCAGCCACGCAGCGGCCAATGTCGCCGTCACCTTCGACCCAAGCGCCACGGAAAGCGATATCCGTCAGCTGCTCGCATCCAACAATGCCCAGATCGTGGCCGGCCCGACTGCTGCCAACGCCTACCTGCTGCACGTGTCTAGCAATGGCAAGCTGGCCCAGCTGCGTGCCAACAAGGCCGTGACGCTGGCTGTCGCGCTGGATGGAGGGCCCAAGCCGTGATCCAGCGCTTGCTGCGTCTCTGCCTGATCCTGGCCTGCCTGGCTGCCGCGGCTGCCGAGACACCGCTGCCACCGTCCGGCGTGACCGAGGGCAGGACGGCGAACGAGCATAAGATACTCGTGCTGCTGCAGGCCCCCCCCGAGCACTACCGCTCCGGCACAGCCTATGGCGGCAGCTACGGCCAGGGCATGGGTCGCGCAGAGCGGCGCCATGTGGCCGAAGCACTGGCGCACGACTACACCCTGCATATCGTGTACGACTGGCCCATGCCGCTGGTGGGTGTCGATTGCTATGTGATGGAGGTGCCGGCGGATGCCGATACCGCATCGGTACTCGCGGCGCTGGCGCACGACAAGCGCGTGCAGTGGGCCGAGGTCATGCATACCTACCATGCCGAGCAATACAACGACCCGCTCTACCCGCTGCAGCCCGTGGCGACGGCGTGGCACCTGTCCGACCTGCATCACATCGCCACCGGGCGCGGCGTGATCGTCGCCGTGATCGACAGCGCCGTACAGGCCAACCACCCCGATCTGGCTGGCCAGGTAGTGAAGAGTGAAGACTTCGTGGGGGGCGCCGACCCAAAAGGTGAGCGCCACGGCACTGCCGTGGCGGGCATCATCGCTGCCAAGGCCGACAACGGCGTGGGTATCGTTGGCGTTGCCCCACAGGCGCACCTGATGGCGCTGCGTGCCTGTTGGCAGGTATCGAAGGACTCCACCTTGTGCAACAGCCTGAGCCTGGCGCGCGCCTTGCACTTCGCTATCACCGAGCGAGCGGACATCATCAACCTGAGCCTGAGCGGCCCGCCCGACAAACTACTGGATAAACTACTGGACGTCGCATTGGCGCGCGGCATAGTCGTCGTCACCGCCTGGGACCGCGCAGCCGCCGATGGCGGCTTTCCTGCTTCTCATGGCGGTGTGATTGCCGTGAGCGACGATGCAGGCGTACCGGCCAAGCACACCTTGAGTGCGCCGGGGCACGACGTACCGAGCTCCGTACCGGGCGGGCAGTGGGACGTGGTGACAGGCAGCTCCTTCGCCGCTGCCCACGTCAGCGGCTTCTACGCCCTGTTGCGTGAACTGCGCCCAGGCGCTATACCGGGCAAGGGCGATATGGACGTCATGTTGACACGTGTGGGCGCCATTGATGCCTGTGCTACGCTGACCCATCTGGCCAACCCTTGCGCATGCAACTGCACCATTGCCCAGGGCGAGGAAACTGTCTTCCACCCTTGAATGCGACCCTGACCACGTCCCTTGCGCCCCACCCTCCTCGCCTTGCTCTTCTCTGCCAGTGCCCTGGCGCAGTCCGGCGAAAGCATCACGCTGGCGTCGGACTACCGTTTCCGCGGCCTCTCGCTGAATGACGACAAACCGGACGCGCGGGCCGATTACGCCTATGACGGCGCGGATGGCTGGTATGCCGGCGCCGGGCTGACCCGCGTCAAGCCCTACCAGGATCTCGTGCAGGGCCAGGTGCTGGCCTATGGCGGCCGGCGCGGAAATCTGCATGGCGATACGGATTGGGAGGCAGGCATCACGCTGGCGGCGTTTACCCGAACGTCGCACCGCGACTACGCCGAAGCCTACGTCGGCCTGCTGCGGCGCGACTGGTCGCTACGGCTCTACGTGTCGCCCAACTACTACGGTAGCGGCGAGCGCACGGCCTATGGCGAGATCAACTTCAACCATCCACTCACCGAACGCTTCTACATCACAGCACACGTAGGAGGCCTGACACGCCTGGGCCAACACGGGCCGAGCGGCAGCGCTGCGGCGCGTGTCGATGATCTGATCGGCGTGGGTACCAGTATCGATGGTTGGGACTTGCAACTGGCGTGGAATGCGCTCAGTCGCTCGCCATACAGCGCAACCTCGGAACCGGCGTCACTATCCTCTCGTGCCAACCTGTACGGCTACCCGACCACGAGTACGGCCGAGCAGCCTAAGCTGCATGCCTGGGTCTTGAGCGCGAGCTGGTTCTTCTAACATGTAGTTTGGTCGCAATCACGCTGATAACACGTGCCCATATACGCCAAGGCGCACCCATGGCAGCATACAGGCCCCAAAGCCGCCGAGCGCTGCCATGCTGCGAACCGCCCTTCTCGTCCTGTTGAGTGCCGCCCTGTCCACCTTCGCCCTCGCAGCGGAACTGCATGTCGCCGCCGCAGCCGACCTCGTCTATTGCCTCGAAGACATCGACGCCGCCTTCAAGCAGCAGAACCCCGATGCCGACATCAAGGTGTCGACGGGTTCCTCGGGTGACTTCTTCGCCCAGATCCAGCACGGCGGGCCCTACGATGTGTTCCTGTCGGCCGACACGAGCTACCCGAAGAAGCTGGCCGAGGCAGGCTTTGCCAATGAAAAAACCTTGTTCCGCTACGCCGTGGGGCACCTGGCGATCTGGACGTTGGACCCGAAGATCGATCTAGGCAAGGGGCTGGCCGCCGTCGCGCAGGCCCAGGTCACCCACCTGGCCATCGCCAACCCAGCGCACGCCCCCTATGGCCGCGCCGCACAGGCAGCACTGCAGCAAGCGGGTGTGTGGGACGCCGTCCAGCCCAAGCTCGTGATGGGCGAAAACATCGCGCAGACGGCCCAGTTCGTGCAAAGTGGCAATGCCGACGTGGGCATCGTCGCCTATTCGCTGCTGAAGTCACCCAAACTGCAGGGCGTGGGGCATTATGTACTTGTCCCCATCGACCAGTTCCCCACCCTGGAACAGGCCGCCATCGTGACCCAGCATGGTGCCGACAACCCGCTCGCCGCGCGCTATATGGCCTTCCTCGCCTCTCCGGCCGCACGGGCCATCTTCGACCGCTACGGCTTTTCGCTACCCGACAACAAGACCAAGTAGACGACATATCCCGGCATGGGGAACCTACCGCCCGATCTATGGCCCGCCATCGGCGTCACGCTCAAGCTGGCCAGTTGCACGACCATCCTGCTCCTCTTGCTGGCCATGCCGCTCGCGCATTGGCTGGTGCATTCGCGCAATCCGCTGCGCGGGCTGGTCGACCTGCTGGTGAGCCTGCCCATCGTGCTGCCGCCCACTGTGATCGGCTTCTACCTGCTGATCCTGATGGCGCCGCACGCCCCACTGGGCAGCGTATGGCAGTCACTGGTCGGCAGCCCCTTGCCCTTCTCCTTCGCCGGCCTCGTCGTCGGCTCCGTCATCTACAGCCTGCCCTTCGCCGTACAGCCGATACAGACGGCCTTCCGTTCAGTCGAGCCCGGCCTGATTGAGGCCGCCATCGCTGTAGGAGCGCCCGCTCGGCGTGTCTATCGCTCCATCGTCATCCCTAGCTCATGGCACGGCATTGCGTCGGCAGCGGCCCTGGCCTTCGCCCATACGGTGGGTGAATTCGGCGTCGTGTTGATGCTGGGCGGCAATATCCCGGGCAAGACACGCGTCGCGTCCATCGCCCTGTACGACCAGGTGCAGCAACTCAACTACGATGGGGCCAATGCGTTTGCGCTGATTCTCGTCGTGATCTCGCTCGTGCTACTGGCGCTGGTTGCGCTGATTCGGCGCAACCATGCGGTCGACCTGCCGCGGCTACGGTAGCGAACACGCAATAAAAGCGGCCGATAATGCGGCCGACAATTTCTGGAGGAATCAATATGCATCACAAGAAGGTGCTGGCCTGCGTCGCCAGCTCGCTCTGCCTTTGCTCAGCCCAGGTACAAGCCTGGGGCGCTGTCGGTCATGAATTGGTCGGCAGCATCGCCGAGCAGCTGCTGGCGGGCACGCCCGCGGCCGAGAAGGTGCACAAGATCATCGGCATGGATTTGTCGCAGGCCGCGGTATGGGCTGACTGCGCCAAGGGCGTCAACCCGGTGAACGGCGAGTTCGTCTACTATTCCAGCCCGCGCTTCAAGGAATGCCGCCAGTTTGAGAGCGACGAGGGCAAGGCCCGCATGATCGACTACGTGCGCCGCAACTGGGATGCCTGCCAACCGACGGCCAGCGAGGAAGCCTGCCACAAGCAGTACCACTATGCCGACGTCGCTATCCAGCAGCCGAAATACGCGGCAGGGCTAGCCGGCACCAGCGACCACGACATCGTGGCGGCCATCAACGCCGCCACCCTGGTCCTCGAGGGCAAGCCGGCCCCGGCACCGTTCAGCATCGTCGACCAGCGCGAAGCCATCTTGATGTTGGCGCACTACCTGGGCGACATCCACGAGCCGATGCACATCGGTTCCGTCTACCTGGACAACGAAGGCAAGGAGATCAACCCGAGCCGCGAGCAGCTCGATCCCACCACGGGGACCAAGGGTGGCAACGACATCGATTTCCACGGCCCCTCGCTGCACTATGTGTGGGACGACGTGGCCAAGGACATCGATCCGCAGCATCCCGACCCCGCATGGGTGGCCGAGGCCAAGGCCATCAAGCCAAGCGCAGGCAATGTGCTGACATGGTCCACGCAGTGGGCGGACGACTCCCTGCTGCAGGCGAAGAAGGCATTCGACGGGGTCAGCTTCAGCCACGTTGCAGTCCATTCGCACCCTTGGAGCGCCAACTATCCGGACAACTATGTGGAAATGAAAGCCGCCATCCAGCACGAGCAGCTGGTCAAGGCGGGCGCGCACTTGGCCCAGCTGCTGGCGGCAGTGGTCAAGTAGACGCTTAGTGATTGGAGAGCGGTTCGTCCGGCCGGCCCGTTTCGACGAATAGGGCCAGGCGCTTTAGCTGCTCGTTCAATACACCTTCTACGGCAGGCGCCAACTGATCGAGCGCCGAGTCGCTGTTACCGACGACCTTGTAGGTGAGCTTGAGCGCCGTCCCGCCGTCTTTGCCTTGTTCCTGGACCGTGAGGACGCCGTTGACGGCCATGGCCTGCAGCGGCCCGAGACTGGCCTGCAGGCGCAGTAGACTATCGGGCTTGAGCATGATGACCTGGCCATGCATCACGCTATTGCCCTCCCAGCGCTCGCAAAAGCAGCCGCCGGCATCCAGCACCAGCGACAGATTGCTCGCCTTGCCCGACCAGGTATGCGCACCGTTCCACCAGTTGCCGACCTGGCCCAACGCCGTGAATACCTGGTGCGGGGGCGCCTTGATATCGCGCCCCAAGGTCACGGTGAAGCCGGCAGGGCTGACGCCACTTGTTTCTGCATGGGCCGGTAGCGCGGCGCCCGCACTCAAAGCGGTGATGGCCAGGATACGCAACAGGGAATTCGGCAAGACAGGCATCGGCGGCTCCGGAGCTAGATCGATGCCTGTAAGCATAGCCGATCGGGCCATCGCCCATGCCAGCAGCGAGCAGTCCTCAGAGCCAAGCAAGCGCGGGCGCGAGCCCCGCACGGGCATCCAGATGCTTTTTCAGTACCACGCTCAGGTATTCGCGCCCTGCGAAGCGCAGGGATTCGACGATGCTAAAACCCATATGCATATAGAAGCGATGCAGGTGCTGGGCCGGTTCCGGCGTATCGAGCGCCAGCGCCGTATAGCCCTGGCGCTTGGCCTCGCACTCGGCCAGGCGCAGCAGCGCGTCGCCCACGCCAAAGCCCTGGTAAGCAGGGTCCACGCCGAACTGGTGCACGCTGGCTACGCCTCTCTCGCGGTATACGCTGGAATCGCTATCGAATTCAGGGTGGTAGACACTGATGGCGCCCACCAGCCGGCCGTTGTCGACCGCCACGAAGCTGCAGCCCTGCAACAGGCGGGCCAGCGTGCCTTCGGGCGGCTGGTAGGCGCTGGCGCAGCGCAGGCCCATCTCCGCCAGATGGGCAAAGGCGCGGTGCAATAGTTCGGTCAGTTCTTCGGGCGAATCACCGTCCTGCCAATGACGGTAGATGATGGTGCGCGGGGCACCGGAGGGTTCGGGTGGCTGATCCTGGTCTTTCATGGACTCGTGCGGCTCACTTTCCTGTCGTCAATATGCGGCGTTGAAATGACAAATTCGTGACTGGCTTGCCCGATTCAGGCGCTCCAGCGCATCAACACATCGTGCGCGTCGCGCGGTGATGCTGCGCTACGCAGGCAGTCGCGCACGCGCTGTTCGCACAATAGGCTTGCCGCGTCGGCCAGCAGCTGCAAGTGCTCGCGATTCGCCTTCTCCGGTACCAGCAGGAAGAAGAACACGCTCACGGGCTTGTCGTCCGGCGCATCGAAGCCAAAGGGCAAGACGGGGCGCACGAGCAGCACGATGGGTTCCTTCAGCTCAGCCAACCGCGCATGCGGCACGGCCACACCTTGACCCAGGCCGGTCGAGCCAAGCCGTTCTCGCTCGCCGAAGCGCGTGCGGGCGATCTGCGCGTCCAGCCCATAGCGCACCTGTAGGTGGCCACCAACATGGTCGAACAACTGGTCCCGGCTCGCCACATTGGTATCCAGAAGAATGTCGTCGACCCGGCATAGCCGCGCGAAGGTGTTCATCTTGCCCTGCCCTTCCTGTTCGGTTGCAGCACGCTGCGCATGGCGCTTCGGCTTCCTAGGGACACGCTACCAAGCATCTTCAGCGTACGGAAATCTGCGTAAAGAAACCATAAAGACACCGGTGCCACAGGGACGATCCGCTGGTGTTATTACCAGGTCTCGCGCCCACCACGCTCAAACAAAAGGGCCGCTTGTGCGGCCCTTTCTGTCGGGATCGTGGTCCCTAACCAGCAGTCGGCCTTATGCCTTCTTGTGGTGGTGGTGATGATGGTGATGATGGTGATGGTTGCCACCAGCCATTGCAGGCGTAGCCACGAGGCCCATGGCGATCAGGGCGGCGATAGAGAGGGTCTTGAAGGCTTTCATTTTGGTCACTCCAGTATGCGTGGTTGGATCACTACACCTGCAATAACGCAGCAGGACCGGTTTCGCCGACAGGGAAATCAAAAAATATTCACACTCTGTCGAACTAAATATAGCAGAGCCCGATAAGAGCTTGAGGTCGATGGAGAGGGCGTAGGTTGGGTTGAGCCTCGCGAAGCCCAACACTGTCGATTGTCATCAAAGATTGTTGGGCTTCGCGGAGCTCAGCCCAACCTACGCAACGAGGTACGAAAGACAAACGCCGCAACCCAACGGGCTGCGGCGCTTGGCCAATTCCTGCAATACCGGCTCAGAATATCCCTTGCAGCGAGACCGAAAGCAGGTCCGAGTCCCCCCAGAACGGGAAGGGATATTGCGACTTGTCCTTCGTAATATCGTATTGCACCTTGAGCGCCATATTCTTGTGGAAGTCCCAGCGCAGCGAGAAATAGCTGGTGTTGCGCCCCTCCACCGATTGCGGCGTGCTGTTGGGCTCTGTCGTGTAGTGTGAGAAGGTGTACATCGGCGTGAAGTCGCCAATGCGGTAACCCACGCCGGCCAACAGGTAGTCGTACACGAAGCTCGCGGGCGACGTTGGGTTCTGCTCGAAGCGGTCAAACTCCGTGCGCACCAGCCAGTTCTTGTAGTCGACGTTGCCGGCAATGCCCATGATGCGCGTGTGCACTTTGTTGGTCCAGATCGTATCGGTACCGCCCACGTTCTGCCAGACGCTGTCGTGGTAGACCATCATCATGCCGCGCACTTCGAAGATGCCGTTGCTGACAGAGGCATAGGTACCCCAGATGTCCTTCCACGACTCGTTCACGTCGCCGGGTGGCGGCGGGTAGAAGAAGTTGTTCGCATAGATGCGCGTATCGTAGGCGTCGCTCTTCTGTTTGAAGTTGCCGTACCAGCCGTTGGCCGTCAGATTCCAGCCCGCCCCCAACTCCGTCTCGTAGATGGCATTGACGCCGTCATAGGCATAGATCGGCCAGCCGTACACGTCGGGCGCCGGGCGCACCCATGGGTAGGCGTAGCCGATGTAGAGGTAGTCGCTGTAGTAATAGAGCGGAATCCGCTTGCGGCCGCCCTGGAAGGTCCATGCCGAATCGGCGCTGGGCTTCCACGACAGATAGGCCCAGTCTACCGTGGGCGTATAGGGCCGGTAGTTCGTATTATCGCCGCGGCTGACCACCTGCACGGTGGCCGACAGGGTATCGGAGAAGGTCTTCTTGAGCTGGGCACCGACCAGCGATTCCGGCGTCGTCTCCCAGCCCTTGTACTTCTCGTACACGCCCACGTATTCCCAGTTCTGGATGGTGCAAGGGCAGTGCCACTGCTGGTACTGCCAGTTCTGCAGATTGTATTCGGAGTCCTTGCCGCTCAGTATCTTGCCCGCAGTCAGGTTGTAGAATCCTGTCAGCTTGAGCGAGCCGCTGTCGTCTAGGTCGATCGCGCTGGCGAAAAGCGACGCCACCGCAGCAACGAGGGCGAAAGTTCGACGTGCCATGATGATTTCCTCTTTTCCCACCGGATTACTCGGCTGTGTAGACAACGGAGACACTGGCATCGACCGCACCCTTGTCGATATAACCGATCATGCTCGGATTGCCAGCGACCATTTTCTTGACATCCGCATCACCGCCCACGTCCTTGGGCGCGTCACCCTTTCCGGTAAAGGCGAGCTTGGCCCAGTAGGACTTGATCTGCGCATCGCTCTTGCCCGTCACTTTCTGCAGGAATTCATCCCTGATTGGCTTGCCTTCATTCTGGTTGACGGGAACCAGCACGGTCCCGTCCGCCAGGGCAACCTTCTTGCCCAGGTAGGCATTCGCCACCTGGTCGGTCGTCAACTTGGAACCGGCGTGCTTGGTATTCGCCACCAGCACAGCATCCGCAGAGACCTGGACCACGGCAAGACCCAGGATCAACAAGAACGGCAGCCGCATTTTTCACCCCCACACGCACACGGGAAATTGACCAGCTGAACAGCCTACGAATCGCACCACTCCCCCATTTAGGGGATGGCACTCATTTCCGTATAGCTGCTGCTGATTTTGTCTGCCAAGTAGAAATTTAGATTTGTTGCAAAATATTCCACCCACTCGGCGATTTCATGGCGAAGCAGCAAATTTGAACTATATTTAGAGATCAAACAGTTTGAAACCCCATCCTGGGGAAACGCCGCACGCCGCCTGCTGCAGTGGTTTCCTCGGCCAGCGCAACGCGCTATCGTTCACCGTCTCGAATCCGGTGAACCGCCCACGCCTTCATGCATCCGCTAACACGACTGCTCGCCCATACGCGCGCCTACGCGGGCGATATTCGCCTCGCCTCGCTCTACTCCGTCCTCAACAAGTTCTTCGACATCCTTCCCGAGGTGCTGATCGGCGTGGCCGTCGACGTCGTCGTCAAGGGCGACCAGAGCTTCCTGGCGCGCAAGGTGTTGGGCGGGCTGGGCATTAGCGATACCTGGCAGCAGTTGCTTGTGCTCGGTGCGGCCAACGTCGCAATCTGGGGCGGCGAGTCGCTGTTCCAGTATCTGTATGAGGTACGCTGGCGCAACCTTGCCCAGAACATCCAGCACGATATGCGGCTGGAGGCCTACCAGCACGTGCAGAAGCTAGAGATGGCCTATTTCGAGAATCAGCGCACGGGCAACCTGATGTCCATCCTCAACGACGACATCAACCAGATGGAGCGCTTCCTCAACGGCGGCGCCAACGAGATCATCCAGGTCGTGTGCTCCAGCGTCATGGTGAGCGCCGTGTTCTTCGCATTGCAGCCCAGCATCGCCGTCATCGCCTGCTTGCCCGTGCCGCTGATCCTGTTTGGCGCATTCTGGTTCCAGAGCCGCCTGGCGCCGCGCTATGCAGAGGTACGCGAGGCCGCGGGTGACGTAAGTGCACGGCTCAATAACAACCTCTTGGGCCTGGCTACCATCAAGAGCTATGCCACAGAGACCTTGGAGGCAGCCCATATCGATGCAGCCAGCCGCGCCTACAAGGATGCCAACGCCAGTGCCATCCGCGTCAGCGCCGCCATCACGCCCATCATCCGCATGGCCATCCTGGCCGGCTTTACAGCCACGCTGATCTACGGCGGCTGGCTTACCCTGCATGGCGAGCTCGCGGTCGGTGCCTACTCCGTGCTTGTCTTCCTCACGCAGCGCCTGCTGTGGCCCTTCACCGGGCTGGCCGAAGTGGCCGACATGTACCAGCGCTCCATGGCAGCCATCGACCGCTCCATGAAGTTGTTGGAAACGCCCATCGCCATCCCCTATGAGGGTCGCCACTTCCCGGCCAACCAGGCACGCGGCGAACTGCGCTTCGACCACGTGTTTTTCAGCTACGGCGACACGCCCACGCTCGTCGACATCGACCTCGCCATCCCGGCCGGCAAAACCATCGCCTTCGTGGGCAGCACGGGCTCGGGCAAATCGACGCTGGTCAAGCTGCTGCTACGCTTCTACGAGCCGGCCAGCGGGCACGTGTTGCTGGACGGCCAACCCATCGACGAGCTCAACCTGCAGGATCTGCGCCGCGCCATCGGCTATGTGGCGCAAGACACTTTCCTCACGGACGGTACCATTGCCGAGAACATCGCCTACGGCGTCAACGACCCGACGGACGAGGCCATCGCCCAGGCCGCGCAGGCAGCGGAAGCCACCGAGTTCATCGCCAAGCTGCCGCTGGGCTTCGCCACGCGCGTGGGTGAGCGCGGCCAGAAGCTCTCCGGCGGCCAACGCCAGCGCCTGGCACTGGCCCGCGCCATCCTCAAGAACCCGCCCATCCTGGTACTGGATGAGGCCACCAGCGCCGTCGACAACGAGACGGAGGCGGCCATCCAGCGCAGCCTGGACGTGGTCAGCCGCAACCGCACGACGCTGGTGATCGCGCACCGGCTCTCTACCGTGCGCCACGCCTACTGCATCCACCTGCTCGAAGGCGGCCGCATCGTAGAATCGGGCACGCATGAGGAACTGCTGGCGCACAATGGCGGATACGCCGCACTGTGGCGCTTGCAGACGGGCGAACGTAGTTAAGTTAGGCTTAACCGTAGCTATACTTCCCGCACAGACGGACAACAAGAGGAGCGCGACAGAATGAGCAGTTGGACACCCTTCCCGCACGATGCATCCAGCTTCGACTACGCCGGCGACGCGCTTTGGCAGCACTGGGAACGACTGCATGCAGGCGACCAGGAGCCGTGGCCGGAAGACGAAGACAGCCAGAACGCCTGGCGCGCCTACCACCGCGGCGACTTTCAGACTGCCGTCGCGCTGGGCTTGAAGGCCGAGACGCCGTCGGGCATGAACGCCGCCAACAAGGCGCAATCGATCTACGCGACCTACCTGGTCGACGATGAGGACGAAAAGAAGGAACTGTTCGAGGAAGTGGCCGACCGCGCCGAAGTGGCCGCCCGCGAGAACCCGAACAATATCAACGCCCACTACCAGCACGCCTATGCCCTGGGCCGCTACAGCCAGGCCATTTCCATTGTGAAGGCGCTCGCGCAAGGCATTGCCAGCAAGTGCAAGGCCAGCCTGGACAAGACGCTGGAGCTCGCCCCGGACCACGCCGAAGCCCATATCGCGCTGGGTGCCTACAACGCCGAGATCATCGACAAGGTGGGTGGCATGGTGGGCTCGCTCACCTATGGCGTGTCGAAGGACAAGTCGGTCCAGCACTATGAACGCGCGCTGGAACTCCTGCCCAACTCCGCCATCGCCAAGATCGAATACGGCAACGGCATGCTGATGCTGTTCGGCAACAAGAAGGTGAAGGACGCGACGAAGCTGTATGAAGAAGCGGCGGAATCGACCCCGGCCGATGCGATGGAAGCCTTGGATGTGGCGTTTGCCAAGTCGGAGTTGAGTGACGATTAGTGGGTTTGGTTGGTCGGAAAAGCGAAGCGCCTTCCGACGCATGGAATGGTTGAAAGCTAGCTTAGGTGCACGAATCCGTTCCGCTATTTGAAGCCGGCTTCGTATCAACGCTCTGCGATCTTACCTAGATTTCATGCGTCGGAAGGCGCTTCGCTTTTCTGACCTATGTAAACCTGAAAATGCAAAAGGCCCGCAGTGCGGGCCTTTTGTTTGGGCGATCAGATGATCAACCCAGCGCCTTGATGTGTTTGCGAATCACATCGGCCAGAATCTCAACGCCCTCGTCGATCTTCTCGGCCGAGGCGTGGCTGAAGTTCAGGCGCATGTCGCTGGAAACGCGCGAGGTGGCATAGAACGGCTTGCCGGGCATGAAGGCGACCTTGCGCTCTAGGGCCGGCTCGAGCAGCGCGTAGCTGTCAATCTTGGACTTCAACGTCAGCCAGAAGAACAGGCCGCCGGGCGGTACCGTCCAGTCGGCGAGGTCGTGAAAGTGGCGGTCCAAGGCCTTCGCCATGATGTCGCGCTTCTGGTGGTAGAAATTGCGCAGGCGCGAGATGTGCTCCGGGTACTCGGCCGAGGTCAACAGCTTGTGCATGGCCCATTGGCCCTGGCGGTTCGTGTGCAGGTCGGCGGCTTGCTTGAGCTTGTACAGATAGGGCATCAGGCGGTCGTCGCAGGCCAGGTAGGCCACGCGCAGGCCGGGGATGGCCGTCTTGGAGAAGGTGCCGAAGTGGATCCACGGGGCCTTCTGCAGGCGGGCGCAGATCGGCTCGCGGTCGCACTTATCGTACACCAGCTCGCGGTAGGGTTCGTCTTCCAGCAGGATGACGTTGTGCTCGTCGAACAGTTCGGCCACGCGCTGGCGTGCCGCTTCGTTGTAGCACACGCCGGACGGATTCTGGAAGGTGGGAATCAGGTAGGCAAAGCGTGGCTTTTCCGTCTTGATCTTGCGCTCCAGTTCGTCCAGGTCCGGGCCGTTCGGCGTCAGGCCTACTTCCACGAACTTGGCGCCATAGAGGCTGTAGCACTGCACGGCGGCGAGGAAGGTCGGGGCTTCCACCAGCACGGGCGTGCCTTCGTCCACGAACAGCTTGGCGGAGAGGTCCAGGCCCTGCTGCGAACCGGTCAGGATCAGGATGTTGTCGGCCGTGACGCGCACGCCGTTTTTGTTCATCTCGGCCGCCACGGCCTCGCGCAGCCACTTTTCGCCTTCGCTGGGGCCGTATTGGCTCAGGTTGTCCGGCAGACCCGTGAAGTCGAGCTTGGGCATGGCTTCCGGCGCCGGCAGCCCGCCCGCGAAGGAAATCATGTCCGGCTGGTTGGCGACGGCAAGAATCTCGCGCACCAGCGAGCCCTGCAGGCGTTCGATACGTTCAGAAAACATCACGACATCCTGATGTGTGGCAGAAGAAGGACGAGACGATGACGCAAATTGACGTTCACGGCAAGTGACACCGCATGATCAAAGCGTAGCAACCGTATCGGTGAGTACAAGCGAGGCGGACAAACGGGCTGCAGCGACCCGCTGCCTGTAGGGGAATCCGCTGCTCTAACGGTAGGGCGGGTTCGCGAAGCAACCCGCCGAATACCTGCGGCGTAGCCGCTTAACTTACATTGCTGGCAAATCCACGTGCGTCGTTAGGTGTAGCGGCTTCGCCGCAATTGTTCGGCGGGTTGCTTCGCGAACCCGCCCTACCATAGGGTGGCGCCACCTCGGTCAGGCACGCGTGCCGTGCTGCACCTCGCTCATCAAATCCAGCGTACGTAAATGCAGCTCCGCTGCCTCCGGGTCGGGCGCCTTGTCGAGCACCGTCAAGAGCGTGGCGAACACCAGCTTCTCGAACTCCATGCTGAAGCGCTCGATGATGCGCGCAGGCTCCGGTACCAGCTTCTTATCCGTCATCACACCGAAGTTCACGCGGTCGTTGTACGAGAGGATGGACACTCCCAGGCCGATTTCGCCCGATTGCGGCACCCAGAACTGCAGGTCGTGCACCTTGGCGCCTGCCATGTAGATAGGCTCGCGCGGGCCGGGCACATTGGTCATCACGGCGGTGGACTTGGTGCTGAAGTATTCCAGGATGGGCTGCTCGACCACATCGGGCAGCGAGCCGACCACGGCCAGGAGGCCCAGCGTGATCATGGCGTCGTAGCCGCCCTTGATGTCCTGCATGCGGCGGTTGACCTCGTATACACGCTCGATCGGGTTGGCAATGCCGATGGGCAGCGGCAAGAAGACGATGCCGAAGTAGTTGCCGAGCTGGTCCAGCTTGTTTTCAGAACGCAGGTTGACGGGCACGGAGGCGCGGATTTCCACGCCGTCCACCTTTTCGCCACGCTCGACCAGGTAGGCGCGTAGCGCCCCGGCCACGCAGGACAGCAGCACATCGTTGATGGAGCAACCCAGCGCCTTGCCCACCTGCTTGACCTCGGGCAGCGGCAGCGAGTCGGACCAGGCCACGCGCTTGGCCGTCGATTGCGTACCCTTGAACTTGGTGCGCGGGTCGGCCGACATGGCAGCGAGCCGCGCCAGACCGGCGCCAATGCCCAGGCCCGTGGTCGTGTACTCGGCGAGCTTGGCCGGGTTCATCATCAGGCCGTAGCCTGTGCCCAGGAGTTTGGCGTAGCTCTTCAGCGCGCCGGAATACATCTTGGCGACAGGCTTGTAGAAGCGCATGAAGGGGTCGTCCGGCTCACGCTCGCCGGCGATAAAGCTGGCCTTCTTGGGCGGTGGCGCCTGGTCGCCATCCGACTTCTTGTCGGTGAGCGAGAGCAGCACCTGGATCAGCGCG
>JAFAKZ010000586.1 GCA_019234745.1 Burkholderiales bacterium | reverse complement strand
TTGATACCTTCCTGCAGAATCTGGCCTTCCTTCGACTCCTTGTAGAACATCAGCTGGTCGGCATCCTGCGGTACGTACTTCTGGCCTTCCTGGTTCCAGATACCGATCTGGCGGAACAGGCCTTCCATACCGAAGGTGCGGCTTTCGTCCGGCACGATGGGGACGATGTGGCGACCGAGGTTCTTGTCCTTCAGCAGTTGCGTGAGCATGCGTACGAAGGCCATGGTCGTGGAGTATTCGCGGCCTTCGCCCGAGCCCTTGAGCAGGGCATCGAAGCTGGCGAGCGGCGGTACTTCCAGGGCGTAGGCCGTGCGGCGGCGGGCCGGCAGGTAGCCGCCGAGCGCCATGCGGTGGCCGCGCATGTATTCCAGTTCGGCCGAGCCTTCTTCGAACTTGATGAAAGGCACTTCTTCCAGCTTGTCGTCCGGCACCGGGATCTCGAAGCGGTCGCGGAACTGGCGGATGGCTTCAATATCCAGCTTCTTCTGCTGGTGCGTGATATTCATCGCTTCGCCGGCGTGGCCCATGCCGTAGCCCTTCACCGTCTTGGCGAGGATCACGGTCGGC
The DNA here is from genome assembly GCA_019234745.1 of Burkholderiales bacterium. Classification (GTDB taxonomy): domain Bacteria; phylum Pseudomonadota; class Gammaproteobacteria; order Burkholderiales; family Chitinimonadaceae; genus JAFAKZ01. Next base: position 14,184 of record JAFAKZ010000586.1, on the reverse strand, counting down.
TTGCCCTTGTTGTCGCAGGCGGCCTTGAAGGCGGCGAAGATCTTGGCGGGGTCGTGGCCGCCGCGGTTCAGGTCCCAGATGTCCTTGTCCGACCAGTCCTTCACCAGCTCTTGCAGTTCCGGTGTATTGAAGAACTGGGCGCGCACGTAGGCGCCATCCTTTGCCTTCATGGTCTGGTATTCGCCGTCGACGATTTCCATCATGCGGCGGGCCAGGATGCCCTTCTTATCGCGTGCGAATAGAGCGTCCCACTTCGTGCCCCACACGAGCTTGATCACGTTCCAGCCGGCGCCACGGAAGTCGCCTTCCAGTTCCTGGATGATCTTGCCGTTGCCGCGCACCGGGCCGTCTAGGCGCTGCAGGTTACAGTTGATCACGAACACGAGGTTGTCGAGCTTCTCGCGACCGGCCATGCCGATGGCGCCCAGCGATTCCGGTTCGTCCATCTCACCGTCGCCACAGAAGGCCCATACCTTGCGGCCGTCGGTCTGCGCCAGACCGCGATCCTGCAGGTACTTCATAAAGCGGGCCTGGTAGATGGCCATCAGGGGGCCAAGGCCCATCGATACGGTCGGGAACTGCCAGAAGTCCGGCATCAACCAGGGGTGCGGGTAGCTGGAGAGACCGTTGCCGCCCACTTCCTGGCGGAAGTTGTTCATTTGCTCGTCCGTGAGGCGGCCGAGCAGGTAGGCGCGCGAGTACACGCCCGTGGCGGAGTGGCCTTGTACGAACACGAGGTCACCGCCGTGCGATTCGCTGGGCGCGTGCCAGAAGTGATTGAAACCCACGTCGTACAAGGTGGCGGCAGAGGCGAAGGAGGCGATATGGCCGCCCACATTCGTATCCTTGTTGGCGCGCACGACCATGGCCATCGCGTTCCAGCGCGTATAGGCGCGGATCTTGTGTTCGATGGTGGTATTGCCGGGGAAGGGCGGCTCCATCTCGACCGGGATCGTATTGATGTACTGCGTGTAGGCGCTGTACGGAATGTTGGCGCCGGCCTGGCTGGCTTCCTGGATCAGGTTCTCGATCAGAAAGTGCGCACGCTCAGGGCCTTCGGCGCTGATGACACCTTGCAGGGCATCCAACCATTCTCTGGTTTCTTGCGGGTCGAGGTCGTGTTGATCTGCCATCTTGGGTACCTTGTGGGTTTCGTTATTCAATTCGTGCTAAGACGCTGCGCCCGTGTGTGCGGACTGCAAAGCGGGCGGTCTTCGAAGGGAAGGGGCGAGCAAGACGGACGGCGGTACGGTACGTACGGCGCCGCGACCGAGGGAACCGGCAAGGCGCCGGCGAAGCTGGACGGGATACGCTTCAATCTCATCTTCATGGCGCTTGCGCGCCTTGCTCAGGTTATGCCGCTTTGGCGGCGCGGGCCTTGTGGCCTCGAGTTGTCTGCTGCAATTGCCGGCATGCGGCGGTATTACGGTCGGTCCGGGAAACGCGATTTTAGCAAGCAGTTTCCCAGACCTTCATTACGGCTTTTCGCGATACAGCATTGCGCGGCGCGGATCAAAGTTCCTTCACGGCGCTGGCGCGCTTCTCTTTATATTCCTCGTCCGTGATCAGGCCGCCGTCGTGCAGGCGCTTGAGCATCATCAAGCGCTGCTCGGCCTTGCTCACGGGCGGTTCCGGTATGGCAGGCGCGGCTGCCACAGGTGCAGGGGCGACTGCAACGGGAGCCGGAGCGACGCGTGGCGCCGGCGCCGGCATCGCGACCGGAGCGGTCGGTTGCGGAGCAACCTGTGGGGGGTAGGACGGTGCGGCTGCGGTCGTCAGGCTCACGCGCAACCAGTCCGGGCGATTCTCCACGCGCTCGGCGCCATTGCCGGCGACCAGTTCGCAATTGAGGTTCGCAACGGGCTTGATGCGGCTGCCGAAGTTGAGCGGCTTGACCTTGGCGTGTTCCTCGAAATAGCTCACGTCCTGTGCATCGTTACACATGCCGATCACGAGATTGAGCTGGCCGTTCTCCACGAAGATGCGGCCGGCATTCAATTCGCGCGGCGTGAGCAGGAAGATGCCGGGGCGCCAGGAGCTGCCGAACAGCACGTCGTCGCCGGCATGCGCCCGGCTCAGCTGCGCCGCGATCTGCTTGGACATGCGGTTCGCTTCGTCTTCCGTGAAGTAGGGCGCGGGGTCCTTGCCGTCTTCGTGCTTGTAGAAGCGCGAGAGCAGGTTCTTGAGCTGATCGGGGCTGATCGAGTAGGGGTGCTGGTTGTTCGCGTTGACTGCTTCCAGTCGCGCAAAATCGTCGGCCTCAGACCAGGGCTTGAAATCCGTGGCATGCACACACACCGCTGTCGTAAGGCTCGCAAGCAACAGCCCGAGGCGGGTTGCAACTTTGTGCTGCATCAGTGTTGTCTCCGTTATTCTGATTCGAGGCGAGGCTGCCTTTATAGCGCAATCCCCGCAACTCCGCATCGGGTGCGGACCCCTGTTTACGAGTTTGAACGTGCCACAAGCGCCTTGCGGGCCCGTTCCAACAAGCGATTGGTCGAGGCGTCGTGGGTAGTGATTGGCTGAATGCTGGTCAGCTCAGACTCGATGGTTCGTGCCAGCTGCTTACCCAGTTCCACCCCCCACTGGTCGTAGGAATTCACCCCCCAGATGGTGCCCTGCACGAACACCTTGTGTTCGTAGAGGGCGATCAGCGCGCCGAAGATGGTGGGGTCAAGCCGGTCGAGCAAGAGCGTATTGGTAGGGCGGTTGCCTTCGAACACCTTGTGCGGCAGCAGGGCTTCCAATGCCTCGCCCGCCAGACCCTGGGCAGACAGCTCGTCTCGTACTTCGTTCGGCCGCTTACCGCGCATCAGCGCTTCCGTCTGCGCCAGGAAGTTCGCCAGCAGGATGCGCTGGTGCTTGAGCGAGCTCTTCGGGTTGTCGACGGCGGCGATGAAGTCGATGGGGATCAGCTCCGTACCCTGGTGCAGCAACTGGTAGTAGGCATGCTGACCATTGATGCCCGGCTCACCCCAGATCACGGCGCCCGTGTGGTAGTCGACGTGACTGCCATCGAGCCGCACGGACTTGCCGTTCGATTCCATATCGAGTTGCTGCAGGTAGGCGGGCAGGCGGTGCAGCGGCTGGTTGTAGGGCGAGACGAGATGCGTGCGCGCACCCATGCCGTTGATATACCAGACACCCAGCAGCGCCATGATTACGGGCAGGTTCCGCTCCAGCGGCGTCCGTGCAAAGTGCTGGTCCATCGCATGCGCACCGGCCAGCAGCGCGCGGAAATTGTCCTCGCCCAAGTAGATCAGGATGGGCAGGCCGATGGCCGACCAAAGGGAATAGCGTCCGCCCACCCAGTTCCAGAAGCCGAACATATTGGCGAGGTCGATACCGAAGCGCGCGACCGCTTCCGCATTGGTCGATACGGCAACGAAGTGCTTGGCGACCGCGCTGGCATCGGGCGCCTTGGCCAGCAGCCACTCGCGCGCAGCGGTGGCATTGGTTAGCGTTTCCTGAGTGGTGAAAGTCTTGGATGCGACAATGAACAGCGTCGTGGCTGGGTCCAGTTTCGCCAGCGTGGTGGTGAGTTGCCAGCCATCCACGGTCGACACGAAATGCATGCGTAGATTCGGCGCCGCATAGTCCTGCAGGGCCTCGCAGGCCATATAGGGGCCAAGGTCCGATCCGCCGATGCCGATGTTGACCACGTCGGTAATGGCGCGACCATCGTAACCACGCCACTCACCGCTGCGCACGCGGCCAGCGAAGGCACACATGCGATCCAGCACGGCATGTACTTCCGGCACGACGTCGACGCCGTCGACCTTGATCGACGCCGTACGCGGTGCGCGCAGGGCTGTGTGCAGAACGGCACGGTCTTCGGTGCTGTTGATATGGGCGCCGCTCAGCATGGCATCACGCCGCGCTTCTACCTTGGTGGCCCGAGCCAGCTCGAACACGGCAGCCAGCGCTGCGTCGTCGAGACGGTTCTTGGAATAGTCGAGCAGAATGCCGCAGTCCTCGGCGCTAAAGCGTTCGGCGCGATCAGCGTCGCTGGCGAAGGCCGCGCGCATGTCCATGTCGCGCAGGCGGCCTGCATGGGCAAGCATGGATTGCCAGGCGGGGAGGGCGGTAAGTGCTGTCATGGCGGTCACTTGTCTTCATAACCGCGTACGCGGCGTTCCTTCAGATTGCGTTTGACCTTTTCCAGCTGGTCGATCAGTTCCGGCCCACGGCGTAGCGCCACGCCCACGGCCAGGATATCGATGATCACCAGGTGCACGATACGCGTGATCATGGGTGAATACAGGTCCGGGTCTTCCGGCGTATCGGCGTACAGCGTGACATTGCAGCGCTTCGCGAGCGGCGAATTGGAGTGCGTGATGCCGATGACCTGCGCACCGGCCTCGCGCGCCAGTTCCACGGAGCGGATCAGGTCGATGGTGCGCCCGGAGTTGGAAATCGCCACCACCGCGTCGCCGGGCCGCAGCAGGGCGGCCGACATGCCGTGGATATGGGGGTCAGAGTAGGAGATGCAAGGCACGCCCAGGCGGAAGAACTTGTGCTGCGCATCCTGCGCGATGATGCCGCTATTGCCCAGGCCGTAGAATTCGATCTTGCGGGCAGCCGCCAGCACGTCGATGGCCTGCTCGATGCCGTCAGGGCTCAGCTCGTTGCGTGTGCGCATGAGGCTGGAGATCGTGTTGTCGAACAGCTTGGCGGCCAGGTCGTGTGCAGAGTCGCTGCTATCCACCGCGCTATGCACATAGGGCACGCCGGAAACCAAGCTACGCGTGAGGCGCAGCTTGAAGTCCTGCAGGCCCGTGCAGTCGACCGAGCGGCAGAAGCGGATTACCGTGGGCTGCGAGACGCTCGCCATCTCGGCGATCTGCGCGATGGGCGCGTGCGCTACGAAGTTCGGTTGTGCGAGCACCAGCTCGGCCACCTTGCGTTCCGACTTGGAGAGTTCGTTCAGGCTCGATTTGATCTTTTCCAGCACCGTATACCCCTTTGCATTCTTATGTTACGGGCTAACCAGATACTCAGTTAATCTCGGTCAATGCGACCCCAGCCTTTGCGCCAGCGCATCAAGAGATGCCGCGGTCCCTCGAAGCGCCGGGTTCGCCGCCGTGATCACATAACTGGGTACGGCAGCGAGGTAGTCCGAAAAACGCCCCTTCTGCTCAAAGCGGCTGCGGAACGGCGACTGAGCAAAGTAGTTGCCCAGTTTTGGGACGATGCCGCCGCCGATGAACAGGCCACCGCGCGCACCTAGCGTAATGGTCAGGTTCGCCGCGGCCGTGCCCAGCATGCCGCAGAAGGTGTCGACGGCTTCGCGGCACAGCGAGCACGCTTCCGCCACGCCGCGCGTGCTGATGTCGGCCGCACTCAAGCCCTCGTCAGGCTGGCCGTTCAACTCGGCCAACGCCCGGTACAGGTTCAGGAGGCCCGGCCCGGACAGCAGGCGTTCGGCAGATACGTGACCAAATTCGCGCCGCAGGATGCGCAGGATTTCGTCTTCCTTATGGTTGAAGGGGGAGAATGATACGTGTCCGCCTTCGCCTTGCAAGGGAATCCAGTGTTGCGGCTCGCCGTGCTGGTGAGCAGGAATCAGGCCCGATACGCCCAGGCCCGTGCCGGCGCCAAGGAGAGCGATGGGTAAGTCTGGGTTACGTACGCCGCCGCCGACTTTGTGCAGTTCGCTATCTGTCAGCGTCGGCAGCGACAGCGCAAGGGCCGTGAAATCGTTGATGACCTGCAGTACGTCGAGCTGAAGCTGCTGCTGGAGCCCCGCCTGCGAAAAGCGCCAGCCCAGGTTGGTCATGCTGACGAAGTCACCCGCCACGGCGGTAGCGATGCCGACAGCTGCCCAGCGCGGCGCGACGCCAACGGTATCCAGATAGTGGCGTGCTGCCTCGAAGAGGCCGGGATAATCGTTGCAGGCGAAGCTACGCTCCTGGTCAATCGGCGCGCCAGGGGCGGCCACGATGGCAAAGCGGACATTCGTGCCGCCAACGTCGGCAAGCAGGCGGGGAAAGGTTTGTTCCAGCTGCATTCGCATTTGCCTCACGCCGCCCAATACACGCGGCGCGTACCGGTCGCCGCATTCAATACCTTGGCAATGGGCAACTTGCCCTCGCTCAGCGCCTGCTCGTAGACGCCACGCTTCTTCGCACCCGTGATATGCAGGAACACGGCTTGTGCCTTCGCAATGGCAGCCAAGGTCAGGCTGATACGGGCGTAGGGTGCGGTCGTGGGGTTGATGGCGGCAACGGTCGAGATATTGTTCGTCGACAGCGCCACCTGCGACTCCACGGCACAGGGGAAGAGGCTGGCCGTGTGGCCATCCTCGCCCATGCCGAGAATGACGACGTCGATAGGTTGGGGCAGCTCACGCAGCCGCGTTTCGATCGCCGCCAGGCCGCCTTCGGGCGTCGGCGTGTCGGCGCACAGGCTGAAGAAGCGCGCGGCTTCGACGCGATACTTCAATAGATGCTCGCGCACCAGCCGCTCGTTGCTGTCCGCATGATCAGCGGGTAGCCAGCGGTCATCCACCAGCGTGATGGCGACCTTGTCCCAGGGCAGGTCCATCTGGCGCAGCTGCTGGAACATGCCCACGGGTGTCTTGCCGCCTGATACGGCCAGGCTGGCAACGCCGCGCTCGCGTATCCCGCGTTCCAGTGCCTGCGCTACCTCACGCGCCAGGCAGATGTCCAGGTCGGTGGGCGAATCGTATTCATTGAACTGAATATTGGCCATGTCTCACTCCGCGCCGTGCTGCGCTCTGCTGGAAATCCCGGCGCGCATGCAGCCTCGTCAATAATTGGCGGGCGTTATAACGCCTCAGCCTTCCTCATGCCAGCAGAAGCCGTCACGCGACAGTAGCGCCGAGCTGGCCGCCGGGCCCCAGGTGCCGGCCGTGTAGGTCTTCGGCGTATCGTCGCTCTGTTCCCAGTTGTCGAGGATGGGTTCTACCCATTTCCAGGCCTCGTCCAGCTCGTCGCGGCGCATAAACAGCGTCAATTGGCCACGGATTACGTCCATCAAGAGGCGTTCGTAGGCGTCCAGCCGGCGTGTCTTGAAGGTCTCGTCGAAGTCCAGGTCCAGGTGTACGCTGCGCAGCTTCATGCGGTCGCCCGGCTGCTTGGCAAGCAGATAGAGTTTTACCGACTCTTCCGGCTGCAGGCGGATGACCAGGCGATTGGCCGTCTGCGACTCGGGCGGCATGGCGAAGATGGAGTGCGGTACTTCACGGAAATTGATCACGATCTCGGCCAGGCGCTCCTGCATACGCTTGCCCGTGCGCAGGTAGAAGGGCACACCGGCCCAGCGCCAGGTGTCGATCTCCGCCTTCATGGCGACGAAGGTTTCCGTGCGGCTTGCTTGCGCAATGCCCGATTCGTCCTGGTAGCCGATCACGGGCTTGCCCGCTGTGGCGCCGGAGCGATATTGACCGCGCACGGTCTTGGTTGCCACGTCCTGGGCCGAGAAGGGGCGCAGGGCGCGCAGGATCTTCAGCTTCTCATCACGCACCGCGTCGGGGTCGATGCTGGCGGGCGGCTCCATGGCGACCATGCACAAGAGTTGCAGCAGGTGGTTCTGCACCATGTCGCGCAAGGCGCCGGCCTTGTCGTAGAAGTCGCCACGGCCTTCCACGCCCACCTGTTCCGTCACCGTGATCTGCACGTCGCGTATCCACTCGCGGCGCCACAACGGTTCGAACAAGGTATTGCCGAAGCGCAGCGCCAAGAGGTTCTGCACCGCTTCCTTACCCAGATAGTGGTCGATCCGGTAGATCTGGCTTTCCTTGAAGTAGCGACCCACCTGAGCGTTAATCGCCTGAGAGGATGCCAGATCGTGGCCCAGCGGCTTTTCCAGCACAACGCGCGAACCGCCCTTGTTCAAGCCGACGCTGGCGAGGTTTTCGCAGATGCCGGCGAATAAGTCCGGTGCCGTAGCCAGGTAGAACACGCGCACGTGTTCGGGAAGTTCGTTGAGCTTATCGGCCAGCGCGGCGTAGGCGGCCTTGTCTTGGGCGTCCAGCTTCAGGTAGACGATGCGGCCGGCAAAGCCGCCCCAGTCCTGATCGTTGAAATATTCGCCCAGGTATTGCTGCGCAGCCTTCTTGGCCATCGCCAGGTAAGCGTCCTGGTCCGGCTGGCTGCGGCCCAGGCAGAGGATTCGACCTGCTTCGGGTAGGCATCCGTCCTGATGTTGGTGGTAGAGCGCCGGGAGCAGCTTGCGCATCACCAGGTCGCCGGTACCACCGAAGAGCACCATGTCGAAGGGTTGAATCGATATCGTCCCTTGGTTCCTCATATTTCAGTCTCTTTCCGAATGGGCTTTGTTTTCAGGAAGCTGACAGCGTATCGCGAGCAGGTTGTAACAATACTACTTTGCGAATTGGGATGCAATGTAGTTTCCCTAGATTGCCTACAAGACCACTTTCTATTGCGCTGCAACATAATAGTGCACTAATGGAGCAACACAATAAGGCTAGTCAGGCCCGTTTGGCGCGTTTTGGTGCGGCATTATCACAACAATAGGGCGTTATTGGAGTAAAAGTTCAATCCTGCATATTGTCTTTTGACTGTAGTAAAACTACCATGATTGCAAGCGTGGTGTAAGTCTTGCGGTGCTTGTGCGGGCTTGCCACGAGGGAATCCGGGCCTTGCCAGGCCCTGCGCGGCAAATCGGGAGAAGTAATGAGTCTGCATCCACGCCTTGAAGCAATCACCGAACGGATTCGTACGCGAAGCCGCAAGGGGCGTGACGCTTATATGGCACGCGTGGCGACCTGGGCGGCCAAGGAGCCGGTACGCAAGGGCCTCTCCTGCACCAATCTGGCTCATGCCTATGCGGCCTCGCCTGCGGGCGACAAGATCATGCTGCGCGAACAGCGCCAGCCCAATATCGCCATCGTGTCGGCCTACAACGACATGCTCTCGGCGCACCAGCCGCTGGAACACTACCCGGCCCTGATCAAAGAGGCGGTGCGCCACGTTGGCGCTACGGCCCAGTTCGCCGGCGGCGTGCCCGCCATGTGCGACGGCGTGACGCAGGGCCAGGCCGGCATGGAGTTGAGTCTGTTTTCGCGCGACGTGATCGCCATGGCGACAGCCGTCGCGCTCACGCACCAGATGTTCGACGGCGTGCTGTGCCTGGGCGTGTGCGACAAGATCGTGCCGGGCCTAATGATAGGCGCGCTGCAGTTCGGTCATCTACCGACGATCTTCGTACCGGCCGGCCCCATGACCTCGGGCATGGAAAACAAGGAAAAGGCCCGCATCCGCCAGCTCTACGCGGAAGGTAAGCTCACGCGCCAGGAATTGCTGGACGCGGAAGAGAAGTCCTACCACGGCGCCGGCACCTGCACCTTCTACGGCACCGCCAATTCCAACCAGATGCTCATGGAAATCATGGGCGTGCATCTGCCTGGTACAGCTTTCGTGAACCCCGGTACGCCCCTGCGTGAGGCGCTAACGGTGGGTGCCGCCCAGCGGGTGGCGGGTATCACGGCCCTGGGCCAGTCCTACACGCCGCTGGCGAACATCATCGACGAACGTGCCATTGTGAACGGCCTCGTCGGCCTGATGGCGACGGGCGGTTCGACCAACCACGCCATCCACCTGGTGGCGATTGCCCGCGCAGCCGGCATCACCATCGATTGGAACGATTTCAACGATATCTCGGCCATCGTGCCACTGCTCGCGCGCGTCTACCCGAACGGCAGTGCCGACGTGAACGTGTTCCACGCCGCGGGTGGCATGGGCTTCCTCATCGCGCAGCTGCTCGACGCGGGCCTCCTGCACGCGGACGTCGACACGGTGGTCGGGCGCGGCCTGCACCATTACGCACAAGAGCCTTGGCTGGATAGCGGCAGGCTGGCATGGCGTGCATCGCCATTAGCCAGCCACGACGAGAGCGTATTGGCCCCGCTGGCCAAGCCCTTCCAGCCCGATGGCGGCCTGCGCCTGATGCAGGGCAATCTGGGTCGCGGCGTCATCAAGGTGTCCGCCGTCCAGCCCCAGCACCGCGTCGTGGAAGCACCGGCCATCGTGTTCGACGGTCAGGATGAGATGCTGGATGCGTTCAAGCGCGGCGAACTGGAGCGCGATTTTGTCGCTGTGGTGCGCTTCCAGGGTCCGCGCGCCAATGGCATGCCCGAGCTGCACAAGCTCACGCCCGCGCTCGGCGTACTGCAGGATCGCGGCTTCAAGGTGGCGCTGGTAACGGATGGCCGCATGTCTGGCGCGTCCGGCAAGGTACCTGCTGCCATTCACGTCACGCCGGAGTGTTTGGCCGGCGGTCCGCTGGCCAAGATCCGTACGGGCGATGTCATTCGCCTCGATGGCGAGGCGGGCGTGCTGGAAGTCAAGATCGATGCAGCGGAGTGGGCGGCACGCGAGCAGGCTGTCCTTGATCTCAGCGCAAATGAGCATGGCTACGGCCGTGAGTTGTTCAATGGATTCAGGCATATAGCCACGGGCGCCGAGGAAGGCGCCATGAGCTTCATGCTGCCGCAGTAAAGGAACGGCCATGCAAATCCGCGACATCATGCGCGCAGCCCCGGTAATGCCCGTCATCGTGCTGGACGACGCTGGCTACGCCGTACCGCTGGCGCACGCCCTGGTAGCGGGTGGCCTGCGCGTACTGGAAGTGACCCTGCGCACACCCGCCGCGCTGGAATCCGTCCGTGCCATCGCTCGCTCGGTGCCGGACGCCATCCTGGGCGTGGGTACGGTAACGCGTGGCGAGCAGTTCGCCGAGGCGCGCGATGCAGGCGCCGTGTTCGCCGTCACGCCGGGCCTGACCGACGACCTGGCAAGAGCTGCCAAGGCTGCCGGCATGCCGCTCTTACCGGGCGTGATGACACCATCCGAGGTGATCGCAGCGCGCGCCGCCGGCTTCGATGCGCTGAAGCTGTTCCCGGCCGAGCAGGCAGGCGGCATCGGCATGCTCAAGGCCATGGCTGGCCCGTTTCCCGACGTATTGTTTTGCCCCACCGGCGGCGTGACGCTGGCCTCGGCCCCGCAGTACCTGGCGTTGCCCAATGTCGCGTGCGTGGGTGGGTCCTGGGTCGTACCAAAAGATCAGATCGCAGCTGGCAATTGGGGTGCAATCACAGAATTGTCCCGCCAAGCCGCGACGTTGAGACAGTCGTAACGCGACAAAGCGTAGGCAACAAGAGAAGGCAAGGCCCCCGTAGAGGGGCGACACAAGTTCACCTGGCAAGGTTTGCGGACTGAGCCGGGTTTGGAGTAGCAAAGCGGCCTATTTCTCCGTCGGGCACGTGGCGCACTCCCCCTTGCAGTTCGAGGGCAATGGTGAGAACCACCAGATCGGGAGCGCCCCTGCGACCGGTTTCTATCCAACCAAACGGAGAGGAGTGATCCGCATGTCTCGCAAAACAAAGCTGTTCGCGGCATTGGCTGCCGCATTCGCCATGCAGGCGGCCTGGGCTGCTGAAGTCGATTTCCACGGCTATCTGCGTTCGGGTACCGGTAGCGGCTCCCAAAGCGGCGATCAAGCCTGCTTCTCGATCAATGCACCGGGTTTCGGCGGCGACGTTGGCCGCGCCGGTCGCTTGGGTAACGAGTGTGACACCTATGGCGAGCTGGCTTTGGGCGCCAACCTGGGTGAAGTCGAAGGCATCACCTTCAAGCTGCATACGCTCGAGGCATTCGGTACCGACCAGGTTGCCGACTACGAACAATCTACGCCGGCATGGCGCGAGGCCTGGGCCGAAGCCGACAATATCGGCTCCGGCGCATTGGCCAATGCATCGCTGTGGGTCGGTAAGCGCTTCTACAAGCGTCATGACGTACACATCGACGACTTCTTCTACCAGGCCGACACGGGCCCTGGCGCCGGTATCGAGAACGTCGATGCGGGCGTGGGCAAGTTCTCCTATGCCCTGATGCACAACAGCGACGCCAACTACGCCTCGGCCTACGCCGGCGGCACGGTGACCGACCCCAACCAGCTGCGCTCCACGATCCCGGGCAACACGGGTCGCTCCTACTTCGATCATGACCTGCGCCTGGAAGGCGTGGGCGTTGGCCTTGGCTCCCTGGACTTCACCGCCAATATCACGCAGAAGAGCACGTCTTCCGGCGTCGGCGGCGAAAACGGCTGGGCCGGTACGGCACAGTGGAACCTGGACAACTTCCTTGACCTTGGTGGTTTCAACGCTGTGATTCTGCAAGCCGCCCACGGCTCTGCCGCGCTCGATGGCTCGGCCCTGACCTGGGACAGCGGCGGCATCAACCACCGCGGCTGGCGTGTGATGGATCACTGGGTGTTCGAGCCGAAGGGCAGCAGCTGGAATGGCGCGCTGTTTGTCGGCCACGCCCAGGAGCAATTCACCTGGACCCATGGCTACCAGAAGACCAACGCCATCACCTTCCGCCCCGTCTACCACTTCGACCAGGCGTACAGCGTTGCCTTCGAAGCCGGCACGACGCGCGTGAATCCGGGTTCCGGTGCGTCCAGCTACTACCTGAACAAGTTCACCATTGCACCGCAGCTGTCGGTCGGCAAGGGCTTCTGGGCTCGCCCGGTGCTGCGCGCCTACTACACGCTGGCCAATTGGGATAAGGCAGCCGGCCAGGTTGCCTATACCGGCCGCGACCTCGCAGTCGCGCTACCGCAGTACGGCGGCAAGACCAGCGGCAGCTCCTTCGGTTTCCAGATGGAAGCTTGGTGGTAAGTCGCGCCTGAAGTACGACGCACCTGGCGGCTACTTGGGGCCGTCGGGTGCGATGCGGGCATGGGCGGCCTGGCCGCCCATGCCTGTCCCCGAGCTTATCCAACTCCCCGTTTTGCGGTGAGCTGGATGGGCTTGGCGCCCGCTGTGTGTACAAGACAATGGCAAGCAAAAAAATACAACGAAGTGACTGGTGGCGCGGTGGCGTCATCTACCAAATCTATCCGCGCAGCTTTGCCGATTCGAATGGCGACGGCGTAGGCGATCTGGCTGGTATCGTCGACAAGCTCCCTTATGTGGCGAGCCTTGGCGTCGATGCGATCTGGATTTCGCCCATCTTCAAGTCGCCCATGAAGGACTTCGGCTACGACGTGTCGGACTATTGCGACGTCGATCCGCTGTTCGGTTCGCTGGCTGATTTCGATCGCTTGCTGGAGCGTGCGCACGAACTGGGCCTGAAGGTGATGATCGACCAGGTGCTGAGCCATTGCTCGGACCAGCACCCCTGGTTCAAGGAAAGCCGCCAGAGTCGCGACAACGCGAAGCACGACTGGTATGTGTGGGCCGATCCGAATCCGGACGGCACGCCGCCCAACAACTGGTTGTCGGTGTTCGGCGGCTCGGCCTGGCAATGGGATTCGCGCCGGCGCCAGTATTATCTGCACAACTTCCTGACCTCGCAGCCCGACCTGAACTTCCACAACGAAGCAGTGCAGGAGGCGATGCTCGATTCCATCCGCTTCTGGCTGAAGCGCGGCGTGGACGGCTTCCGCTTCGACGCCTGCAACTTCCATTTCCACGACAAGAAGCTGCGCTCCAACCCGCCTGCCGCCGTGCGCGACAGCAAGACGGTGAGCGCCGAGAACCCCTACGGCCTGCAGGCGCACAAGTACGACAAGTCGCGCCCGCAGAACATCGCCTTCCTGCAGCGCGTGCGAGCCTTGCTGGACGAGTACGGTGCCGCCTCGGTAGGCGAGGTTGGCGACGATCATTCCACCAAGGTGATGGCACAGTACACGTCGGGCGGTGACAAGCTGCATATGGCTTACAGCTTCAACCTGCTCACGCCGGAACATAGCGTGGCCTATATCCGCAAGCAGGTGGAAGAGCTGGAAAGTTGCATGGACAAGGCCGGCGCCAAGGATGGCGAACCGGGCTGGGGCTGCTGGTCCATCGGCAACCACGACGTAGCCCGCGTGATGACGCGCTGGGGTGATGGCAAGAATGATCCGCGACTCGCGAAGGTGTTGCTGGCCATGTCGGCCAGCCTGCGCGGCAGCCTGTGCGTATACCAGGGCGAAGAGCTGGCGCTGACGGAAGCCGATATCCCGTTCGAGCAGCTGCAAGATCCCTACGGCATTACCTTCTGGCCAGAATTCAAGGGCCGCGATGGCTGCCGCACACCGATGCCCTGGCAGGCCCGCGCCAAGCACGGCGGCTTCTCCAAGGCCAAGCCCTGGCTGCCTGTGCCGGCCGAGCACCTGGCCCGCGCAGCGGACGTGCAGGAGAAGGACAAGGCA
>JAFAKZ010000531.1 GCA_019234745.1 Burkholderiales bacterium | reverse complement strand
AAGTGGCTTTGATTCTCGGCCAGCCGCTGCGCGAGTATGGTGGAGATGGTATCGGCCAACTCCGGGCGCGCCGTGATGATGGCCTCGAAACTGGCGCTATCCAGTCGCCAGCATTCGACGTAGCTGGTAGCGACCACGGTGGCGGTGCGCGGCGCCCCCGTCATCAGGCCCATTTCGCCGAAGAAGCTGCCGGCCGACAGGCGTCCGTACAACTCCCGGTTGGCCGTATCGTAGTCGTGCCAGACCTCCACGTCGCCCACGGCCAGGATATAGAGCCAGTGCGCCACGGCCCCCTGGCGGCTGACGATGTCGCCCTTCTCGAACGGGGCAAAGATCAGCTTGTCCGCCAGCTGGCGCAGCTCCTCTTCCGTGAAGCCCTTGAACAGTGCCACGTCGCGCAGCGCCAGCAGGCGTCGCTCCAGCTCATGCTCGTGGCGCGTGGCGGCCGTCTTTTCGTTGTCCTTGGTCATCCACAAATTGTGGCTGTCCGCGCAAAGCGGCAGGTTGTTGCGCATCAGTGCGATCATCACATGCGCCCGCACCTGCGAATCCGTCGGGTCGTCGCGCGCGAAATCGTTCAGCCAGTAGCGCAGGGCATAGCGCGCCACGCCGTTCTTCAGGTCCATCAGCACGGCCTGCGGTGCGGGGTCGGTACAGACGGTGGCGATATTCGCGTCGCGCACGGCGTTCTGCATCACTTCCACGGCACGCGCTGGCGGATGGTCCCAGCTCAGCTCGAACCACACCCAGCGCCGCCACTGCAAATTACCGTCTATGCCGCGCTTGCCGATGATCTGGAAGCTGTTCTTCATCAGCCAGGCGTTGGGCACGACGATGGTCTCGCCGTTGCGTGTCATGATCAGCGTGGAGCGCCAACCGATCTGCAGCACCTTGCCCGACACGTCGGTCAGCTTTACCCACTGCCCCAGTTCCAGTGAATCGTCCAGCTGCAGGGCGACGCCCGATAGGATATTGCCCAAGGTATCCTGCATGGAGAAGGCGGCCACGGCCGTAATCACCGCCGACGTGGTCACCAGGCTGCTGATGCCGAGGCCGTGCGCGTGCAAACGCGCCATGCCCCAGGCCACATAGGCGACGATTACCAGGATGTCCTCCAGGATGCGCGGCGTTTCAAGGCGGCCTATGGGCAGCAGCAGGCGGAAGATGGCGAGGCCGAACAGACGGATGACGATGGCGCCGAGCGCGATGGTAGAGACTTCCTCCATCAGCTGCCCGCCCTGCGTCATGCCCAAACGGCTGGCGGTCAGGCCCAGCCACAGTCCGATGCCGCCTAGCGCGAAGAACACCAGGGTCATCACCACATTGCGGCGCTCGGCCGGGCGGAACTGGAACAGGGCGAGCAGAAGGACCGCGCAGGTGATCGCCACGATGGGCCACTCCTGGCGGAGCAGCATGTCGAGCGAGGGAATGGTGTAGTCGAGATTCATACTGAGAAGAATACCTTACCGAACCGATTTCGGCGGTCGCTCATGGCCGGCTGGCGTCGGCGCGAGAATTTTTGTGGCGCATTGTACAAGCGGCAGGTTGTTCGCTGGGCGATTTGCTACGATGAATCAAACCCCCTACAACATCCGCCATGCCCGCTCCCGAGTTCTTTCTAGGCAGACAACCCATCGTCGGTCGCAACCAGGAATTGGTCGCCTACGAGCTGCTATTCCGCGCCAGCCTGGATAACCAAGCCACCATCGCCAACGAGGTCGCGGCCAGTGCTGCCGTCATCCAGCACGCCTTCACCAGCCTGGGCGTGCAGACAGTGCTGCAAGACAAGCTGGGCTTCATCAACTTCTCCGAAGCGCTCCTGATGAGCGACGTGATCGAAGTGTTGCCGCGCGAGCGCGTGGTGCTGGAGATCCTGGAGACGGTGGAACTGACACCGGAGGTAGTACGGCGCTGCCGCGCACTCAAGGAAGCAGGCTACCGCCTGGCGCTGGACGACGTGATCCGCTTCGACGAGGCGCAGAAGGCTATCCTGCCGCTGATCGAGGTCGTGAAGCTCGACGTGCTTGCCATGGAGCGTGCCGAGATCGAAGCGGTCGTAAAGGCCATCAAGCCCTTTGGCGTGAGCATACTGGCCGAGAAAATCGACAACCCCACGCAGCGTGACTTCTGCCAGGACCTGGGCTGCGACCTGTTCCAAGGCTATTTCTTCGCCCGGCCGACCATCCTGAGCGGCCGCCCGGTGCAGCCTTCGTCGATGATGCTCCTGAAGCTGCTGGGCCAGGTAGGCGCCGACGCCGACACGGCCGAGCTGGAAGAGACGCTCAAACACGCACCGGACCTGACGGTGCTGCTGCTGCGCCTGGTCAATTCCGTCGCCTTCGGCCTCACCCGCAAGATTTCCAGCGTGCGCACGGCCCTCACGCTACTGGGCCGTGCGCAGTTGCACCGCTGGGTGCAGATCATGGTGTTCGCCCTGCAATCCGGCGCCAACGTGGCATCCGACCCGCTGGTGCAGACCGCGGCCGTGCGGGGGCGCCTGATGGAGAACATCGCCCTGATGATCGCACCGGGTAACGAGACGATGGCCGAACGTGCGTTCATGGTCGGCATGCTGAGCCTGATCGATGCCCTGTTCGCCAAGCCCATGGTCGAGGTGATCGAGCCCCTGAACCTGGAGGAAAGCCTGCAGGACGCCCTGCTGCAGCGCAGCGGCGAATTGGGCGAAATGCTGCGCCTGGTCGAGGGCACCGAGTTTGCCGACAGCAATATCACGACTGCGCTCCTGGCCCGCTTTCCCCGCCTGTCGCTCACCGAGCTCAACCAGCATCAGGTCGAGGCCATGGGCTGGGCGGCCCGGCTGGGGCGGGACCAGGAAGTCGCTGCGGACGAGGTGCCTTGATTGATCAGATGATGCGTAGGTTGGTGCTGAGCGTAGCGACGCCCAACACGCTTCAAACAAAAAACGGGACCATGGGCCCCGTTTTTCTTGTTTCCGCACCAGCGATCACTTGCCGCCGATGGTTTCCAGCACGGTCCAGGCACCGTTCACCACCTTGTACACCGTGATGCCGCCTTCCTTCAGGTCGCCTTTGTCGTCATAGGCGATATTGGAGGAGGTCACACCCTGGTAGCTCAGGCCGGCCAGCACGGGCAGATAGGCCTTCGGGTCGACGGAGTCGGCCTTCTTCATGGCAGCGACCATCATGCGGGCAGCGTCGTAG
>JAFAKZ010000407.1 GCA_019234745.1 Burkholderiales bacterium | reverse complement strand
ATCGTTGGCCAGAATGGCACCGTGCTCGCTGCGTGTACCTGCAACGGCCCAGTTATTGCTGCCCACATTCGAGGTCGAGGCATCCAAGCTAGCCATCAGATTGTCGTTCTCGCCGCTGCCCAATCCCAGCCAGTCCGGCGCCGTCGCAGGCACGGGCAGGCCGGGCGTGTTGATGCTTGCGGCGTCGAGCGGCGCGTCCCAGGGGCTGGATTCTGGGAAGAGGAAGTCACGCTGTTCCGCCGTCGTATGGTCCGCGACCCAACCGCGTGCGGCCTTGCGGCCCACATTGCCCTGCAGATCGAAATACATAGCCCAAATGACGAGCAGCGTGTCCTCGCGGTGCCAAGGCGTGATGTGCTGGCCGAGCAAGGCGTACTCGAACGGTTGCGCCTTCAGCGCCCGCAGGCCATCGTTGACGCCGGCCACATAGCGGTCCAGCAGCGCACGGTCGGCCGGCGTAAAGCTCAGCAGCTCGGCCTCGGCTCGCGCCCGGAAACGGAATAGGCGATGGCGGCGATCGACGGGCAGTGCGGCAGGGCCGACCAGCGCGGCCAGTTCACCCGCAGCAGAACGGCGCAACAGGTCCATCTGGAAGAAGCGGTCCTGCGCATGCAGGAAGCCCGTGGCATAGGCGACGTCGTTGCGATCCTTGCCGGTAACGAGCGGCACACCCATCGCATCTCGTGCGATGGTCACGTCCCCATGCAAGCCCTTGGCGTAGCGTTCGCCATCGAGCTGGGGCAGGCTGGCGCGCAGGAATAGATACCCTCCCGCCGCCGCAATTGCGATGATCAGCAAGGGCACACCCACGAACCATCGCAACCAACGGAAACGCTTCGCCTGCATGCTGCCTTCCTCCCGATAGCAATTTGTTGCGGATAGACGCAAAAAAGCCCGGCTGCACCGGGCTTTTTTCGCTCCCGCGATTGGGATCACATGGTGTGCGTATTGCGGCTCGATTGCAAGGCGCCACCCAGCAGGCCTTCGATCTTGTTGCGCGCCTGCTGCCCCGCTTCGTTATCGGAAAACTGTACGCCTATACCCTGTGTGCGGCTGCCGTGCGAACCGGGCGGCGTGATCCACACGACCTTGCCCGACACGGCGATACGCGCGGGGTCGTCCATCAATTGCAAGAGCATGAATACCTCGTCGCCCAAGTTATAGGCCTTGGCCGTGGGGATGAAGATACCTCCGCCCTTGGTGAAAGGCATATAAGCCGCGAACAGGCCCGCCTTCTCCTTGATGCTGAGCGAGAGCACACCACCGGTGCGGGGGGCAGCTGGAGCGGCGGAGGATGCGGCAGCGGGTTTGGGCGCCTCGGACATGGGTGAATTTCCGTTATTTCTCGATGATTGTCGGTCAACGCTTTGCCGGCCGGCGCACGGCCTGCTGGTATCCAAACAGCAATTGCTCGTACACGAGCCGGGCGTTCAAGGGATGGTAGGCCAGCTTCTTCGCCGCCAGCACCGTGTCATGGTAGCGCATCAAACGTATCGGCTCGACCTGCTCGGCAAGCGGCGCAAGCCTATCGTGCTCAGTTGGATGATAGCGAACAGACTGGCACAAACCCAAACGCGCAATGTCATAGACCCAGCGCGCCAGCCAATCGGTCACCCGCGCCACCTCGACCTTCTGCCGATCCAGCTGTTCGGCCAGGGCCAGCGGGTCGAGCCTGCGCGGGTCGGCAAGCTCCTGCAAGAAGCGCTGTTTCGCCGCCAGAGCATCCGGGTCGGCCCGTTCCAGCGCCAGCAACGGTGCACCGCCCGCCTCGGCCAGATGCTCGGCGGCGGCGTCCAGACCCTGTGCCTGCAGCCAGGCCAAGGCATCCTCGCGCGACGGCACGGGCAGCGGCAGCTTGCGGCAGCGGCTACGAATCGTAGGCAAGAGGCGCCGCCACTGATGGCTCACCAGGATAAACACGGCGCCGGCTGGCGGCTCTTCCAACGTCTTGAGCAGGGCATTGGCGGCAGCCGCGTTCAGCGTCTCGGCCGGCTGCACCAGCGTCACGCGGCGGCCGGCGCGGTGGGCGCTCAGGTTCACGAAGTCGTTGAGTTCGCGCACCTGATCAATGGTGATGTACTGCGAAGGCTTCTTCTTCGCCTTGCTATCGCCCTCTTCGCCCTCTTCTTCGCTGGCAGGCGCCAGCTCGCGGAAATCCGGGTGGTTGCCAGCCAGGTACCAGCGGCAGGCATCGCACACGCCACAGGGCTTGGCGGCCATATCGGGCGCTTCGCATAGCAGGGCCTGGGCCAGGTGGCGCGCGAAGGCGAGCTTGCCGATGCCGCCCTCCCCGGTGAGCAGGAGGGCATGGGGCAACCGGTCGATCTGCGCGACCAGGGACTGCCAGGAGGTCTGTTGCCAGGGATAGAGCATGGATCAGGACTGCGCGGGCGTCGCGATGCCGTTGACGTAGCGGTCCAATATCTGGCGCAGGTCGTCGCGGATGGCGGGCAGGTCGCGCGTCGCATCGACAATGACCATGCGCCCATTTGAGGCCTTGGCGCGGGCGTGATAGGCGTCGCGCACGCGCTCGAAGAATTCGTCGTGCTCGCGTTCGAACTTGTCCAGCTCGCGACCGTTGGCCAGGCGTGCACGGCTCACGGCCAGCGGCACGTCGAACAAGAGCGTCAGGTCCGGCTGCAGGATGCCCGTCTTGCGGCCCTGCACCCAGGCTTCCAGCGAATATAGCTTGTCCTGTGCCAACTTTCGGCCGCCGCCCTGGTAGGCGAAGCTCGCATCGGTAAAGCGATCGCAGATCACCCAGCGACCTGCCTCGAGCGCCGGTTCGATCACTTGGGCCAGATGCTCGCGCCGCGCGGCAAACATCAGGAGCGCCTCTGTCTCCAGGTGCATGGTCTCGTGCAGGAGCAGCTCGCGCAGCTTCTCGCCCAATGGCGTACCGCCGGGTTCGCGCGTCTCCAGGTGGTCGATGCCATGGTCGCCCAGGTAGCGGGTCAGCCACGTAAGGTGCGTGCTCTTACCGGCGCCGTCGAGACCTTCCAGCGTGATGAAAATACCGCGTGACTGCATGGACGATAGGGCTTTCCGTTGTGTCAGGAAGTTCAGGGCATTGTAGCGTTGAACACGCTCGCTTACGACACGCCCAGTTGTTGCTTCACATAACTTGCCGACGGGCCCTTGGGCGCCAGCTCCAGATAGGTTTGCCAAGCCTTGGCCGCGCGCTCCTTGTCGCCCGCGTGGCTATAGGCGTCGCCCAGGTTCACATAGGCGATGGCGCGCGAGGGATCGAGCTTGATGGTGTTCTCGAACCAGCGCGCAGCCTCGGCGAACTTGTCCTGCTTGTAATAGATAAAGCCCAGGTTATTGGCGGCCAGCGCAAAGTCCGGCCGTAGTTTCAGCGCTTCGGTGAACTGCGCTTCCGCCTCGGCGTAGCGCTTTTCCTTGTAGAACTGCAGGCCGCGATCGTTGGCGTGCTGGGCCAGTTGGCGCGGCGAGTTGTTCACGGCGGCAGGCAGCGCGATCTGGCGCTCGTTGCCCTGCAGGTCCTTCACGGCGACGGGTGCCACGGCCATAGCCTTGCCTGGCTCAGCGGGCGCAGCTGCCACAGGATGGCTGTCGTCCAGCTTCTTGTTCAGCGCGATGGCGTCACCAGCAAGCTGGGTGGAGTCGGCGTTGAGGAATTCCGTATCGGCCGGCAGTTCGAATACGAACTCGCCACCTTCCGAGCCGGGCAGGCTGCCGAAGGCCGGTGTCTGCTGCGACACGCTGGATACGGCCGGCGCCAGGTAGGCGGCCAGCTCGGTGGCCGTGATCATGCCGTCGCCATTGAGATCGGCCTTACCACTGAGGCCCTGCAAGAGCGTCCAGGTGAAGATGGAATGCCCGTTCGGGCCGCCATCCGCCACCTGCTGGTCGGCGCCACCCGCCGTCAGCATCTGGCGACCCACACGCTTGGCGTTGTCGCGCAGGAAGCCGCCATTGCCGCCGCCGCGTGTCAGGCCAAGACCGCTGTAGCAGGCGTCCATCACGAAGAACACATGCTTGGCCGTCAGCGTTTCGCCGATGTTCTGGATTTCCGTCATGGGGATCGCGTCCGTCGCCACATCGTTCGTGTCCGCGTCCACGGGGATGATATAGCCCACGTCGCGCCCGGAACTCAGCTTGCGCGTAGCGCCATGGCCGGCGAAGAACACGAACACGCGGTCGTTGCGCTTCACGCCACCGTGCACCAGCTTGTCGTGGAAGGCGGCCAGGATATTGTTGCGCGTGGCCTCGCCGTCCTTCAGCAGGATCACGTGCTCGGCCGGAAACTTGAAGCGGTCGACCAGCGTGTCGCGCACGGCCTGGGCGTCGTTCACGGCATACTGCAGCTTGGGCCACTTGGCATAGCTGTTGATGCCGACGACCACGGCCCAGGAGTCCGCGTAGCCCGTGGTCACCGTGTCCTTGGGCGTAGGCGTGTCATCGCCCTTTACCGTGAAGTTTTCGCCATCCCAGCTGGCAAAGCGATAGCCTTCCGCCACCAGGCGGTCCAGCACCAGGGGCAGGGCCTTGAGCGTGCGTTCGTGGATATCGTGGAACAGGATGATGCCGTGGCCTTCCTTGTCCACCTGGCGCAGCACGCGGTCGGCGATGGAGCTGGGCACGGGGTCGGCCCAGTCGAGCGAGTCGATATTCCACATCACGGAACGCAGATGGTCGGCGCGCAGCAGCGCCATACCCTCCGCATTGCGCGCGCCGTAGGGGAAGCGGAACAGCGGCGGGCGCTTGG
>JAFAKZ010000223.1 GCA_019234745.1 Burkholderiales bacterium | reverse complement strand
CAGCAGGCCAAAATCCGGGCAAACCCTCCGGGCTGGGTCGATTCTTGGGGCAATACTTCGGCACAACTCACTGACCTAACCCGTTAGGCGGCGCTCGTTGTGCCATCGTCTTGCCCCAAGACTCGGCCCAGCGCGACCCGGGTACTTGATCAGAGGCTCCCTAGTGTCGCCGTCCCTCGCGCGCCGCGCGCAGCATGCCGCGCAGAATATCGATCTCTACCTTCTCCAGCTGCACCCGTCCAAACAGCCGCCGCAAGCGTGGCATCAGGCGCTTGGGGTTGTCCGGGTTCAGGAAGCCGATCTTGATGAGGGTACTTTCCATATCGGCGTGGAAGCGCTCGATATCGTCGTGGCTGGCCAGCTCATGCACTTCGTTCAGGTGGCTCAGGTCTGTGTCGAGTGTCATGCGCAGCTCGTAGGCAATCACCTGCACGGCTTGCGCTAGGTTGAGCGAGGAATATTCCGGATTGGCCGGGATCGACACGACGCGGTTGCAGCGGCGTACTTCCTCATTGCTGAGGCCGGACATCTCCGTACCAAAAACGATGGCCACGTCTTCGCCCACCATACAACGCGACAACAGAAAGGGTGCGAGCTCGCGCGGGTTCTGCACGGGTACGGTCAATTCACGCCGGCGTGCCGATAGCGCGACGACCTGGGTGCAGCCGACCAGGCCCGCATCCAGCGTATCGACGATCTCGGCCTTTTCGAGGATGTCGGTCGCGCCGGAGGCAAGTGTCAACGCTTCTGGGTCGGGGAAACGCTTGGGGTTCACCAGTACGAGGCGCGAGAGGCCCATGGTCTTCATGGCGCGTGCCACCGAGCCGATATTGCGCGGCAGGCTGGTGTGGGAGAGGACGACGCGAATCCGGTCGAGAACGTTGGCTTCTGGTTTATTCATTTGCTGGTTTCGCGTAAAATCCGCTCAAAATCAACGATACGGGCATCTGCCTCGCGTCGTTTGTTCGTTCTTTGCTTCCCGCCGCATCGCATGTCGAGTCGCCTATCGCAGGCGGCTTCGTCTATTGTTCCTCGGAGGGAAGCCAATTTGCCATTGCTGCCCGCCGCCAAGGACAAGACCATGCATCCGATGCTCAACACCGCCATCAAGGCCGCCCGCCGCGCCGCTTCTGTTATCCAGCGCGCCTCGAACAACCTCGACGTGATCCGCGTCGAGCGCAAGGAACACAATAGCTTCGTTACCGAAGTCGACCGCGCGGCCGAAGCGGCCATCGTCGACACCCTGCTGGAAGCGTATCCCAAGCACGCTATTTTAGCGGAAGAGGGCGGTGCCCGCGGCGACAACGAGTACACCTGGATCATCGATCCGCTCGATGGCACCACGAACTACCTGCATGGCTTCCCGCAGTACTGCGTCTCCATCGCCCTGGAACACCGTGGCCAGATCACGCAGGCCGTGATCTACGACCCGAACCGCAACGACCTGTTTACCGGTAGCCGTGGCGCCGGCGCCTTCCTGAATGACCGCCGCATCCGCGTTTCCAAGACGCGCGAGCTGTCCGATGCGCTGGTCTGCACAGGCTTCCCCTACAGTAACTTCAGCAAGCTCGACACCTATATGGGCATGTTCAAGGACGTGGTGCAGAAGACGGCCGGCGTGCGCCGCCCGGGCGCCGCTGCGCTGGACCTGGCCTACGTGGCCTGCGGCCGCTTCGATGGCTTCTGGGAGCTGGGCCTGTCGCCCTGGGATATCGCTGCAGGCAGCCTGATCATCCTGGAAGCCGGCGGCCTGATCACCGACCTGGACGGTGAAACGGGCTATCTGGAGAGCGGCAATGTCGTGGCTGGCACGCCTAAGGTATTTGCACCGCTGCTGCAGACGCTGCAAGCGCATACGAACTGATTGATCGTCGCTCGACGTAACAAGACAACGCCGGCAGGAGCCGGCGTTGTTCATTATGTCGATGCAGGATCAATTGTGCTTGTTACGGTCCTTGTCGTCCTCGCGCTGATTGCGTGGTTCGTTTCGCTCTTGGCGCGGGGCAGGTGCCGTCATCTGCGGCGCCGCCTGGCGCGGCTCGGGTATGGCGACCGGGTGCGGCGCTTCGATCACCGTTACGTGCGGGGGCTCCTGCCGCTGCGCTTGCTGTTGCGGTAGCACCTGGACCGGCTGGCGAGGCTCGACAATCTGCCGTGGTTGCTCGACAGGGCGAGGAATGACGACGGGCTGCTGCACCGGTGCGGACACCACGGGTTCGTTTTGCCGCGGCACGACAACCGGCCGTTGCACATAACTGCCCGTATTGACCGTACGTTCGGTGGTCTGCGCCGGCGCATAGCTGGGGGTGGTATGTGCTTGCACGGGCACGGCACGGTTTACGGGCGGCAGTTGCCGTACGGGCGCTTGCGTCGCTACCGGCTGCCACGGCCGTACGCCCGCCACGGCGCCGCTGCTTTGGACATAGTGCTTAGCCAAGCTGTCCTGTAGGGCGGGCGGCGTGACCTGCGGGTGCACGGAGACGACGGCGCGCGGCACAGCCACCGGGTTGCGCGCAGCAGGGCTGGCGCCGAATACGCTATGCGCGCCCGGTGCGATCTGCACTGTGGAGGCTGCACTGGCGCCTGCGAGCTTGTCTGCCGACAGCGTCACGTGGTCACGCGGTGATACATGCCCGCCCATGAAGGTTTCCGCCGTCACGGAAGTGATGGCGTTGCCCTTCTGTTGATTGACATAGCCCGTCAGGGGAATCGTGCGCAGGCCGATATTGTGGTTCAGGTTGACCTGGTAGGTCGTGCTGGTGCGATAACCCGGCATATACGGCTCGTTCGGACCGAGCGGGAACCAAGTCACGTTAGGGTGGCCTAGGCGCGGCCCGTCGTGGCCGCCAGAGGCGAACACGACGAGTGCAGGGGCGTAGATCGGGTGCGAGTAGCGTGGGCCGGGCACCCAGCACCATCCGTGCGGGCCGAATACCCAACGGCCGTAGTGGAAGGGTGCAAACCCCCAGGGGGCGTTATCCACCCAGGTCCAGCCCCAGGGGGCGATCCAGGTCCAGTGGCCGTCGCGGTAGGGCGCCCAACCGACGACGACCGTCTGCGGAATCCACACCGGGCCGTAGGTGGCGTCCTGTTCCCAGCTGCCGTAGCTGTCCAGGTTCTCGTAGCCGATCACCTCGCGTGACACATAGCGCACCGTTTGCGAGTTGTCGTCATAGTGGTCGCGGGCCTCCACCCACTGCTCGAAGCCGTCGTAGACGAGACCGGGGTCGGCATCGATCTCTCGCTCGCCATCCGTGCCAAATAGCAGGTTCTGCGGGCCCTGTAGCTCCATCTGGTTGCCGCTCACGTCCGTCAGCACGGCGTCGCCGTCACCCATGGAGACGCGTGTCGTGTCGTCACCGGGCGATACGTCCACCCGGTAGTGGCCGGGGCTGCGTATCACCAGCGCGAATTGCGGCGTGTCGATCTCCACTGCCTGCCCGCTATAGAGCTGCTGCACGCGCACACCCATGGAGCCTTGGCTGATGTGTAGGGCCAGTTGTTGGTCCTCGACGTCGGCCAAGTCCAGGCTGGTTTGCGAATCGAGGCGTACAGCCGTCGTGCCTACATGCAGTTCGGCCCGGCCACCCTGATCGGTCCACAGCCGGTCGCCCGTCGTGAAGGGGCGGTTGAGCGTGGCGTAGGCCCAGTCGTCGCTCCCTGCGGGCGCGTACGTGACGGTGCCGTTGAAGTAGGTAAGGGCGGCGACGATGCTGGGTGGATCGGCATCGGCCAGGGCGGCGACAGCGGCGAAAGCTGCAATGCAGCTGGCGAACAGGCGACGTGACAGGGCAGGCATCATCTAAATCCGCTAGGTGGATAATGCTTAGAACGCATCAAAGGGGAAATTGCTGACACGCGCCGGAAATAAATCCGGCTCACTGCACGCGTAGATGATCCATCAGGTCGGCCTCCAGGCGTACCAGGGACTTCGGGTCGCCCAGGGTATGGCCGGATATGGTGAAGGTGTCTTCCGCGCGCTCGCCGAGCGTCATGATCTTGGCGGAGTGAATGACAATGCTATGCGCCGACAGCACGCGCGCGATGCGCGACAGCAGGCCGGGCCGGTCGCCGGCCACGAGCGAGAGGATGTGCAGCTTCTGCTTGTCGTCGGCGCGTATCAGTACCTGCGGCTGCAGGGGGAAGTGCTTGAGCGCGCGGCTCAGGCGGCCGGTGACGGGCGAGGGCAGGGGCTCGGCCCGTTCGATCAGCTGGGCGAGTTCATATTCGATGTAACCGACGAAGTCGCGGTATTCCGCCTCGCCGTCGCCTGGAATGTTGACGAAGAAGCTGTCGAGCGCGTAGCCCTTGAGCGTGGTGTAGATCTTGGCGTCGAAAATACTGTAGCCGGCGCGCTCAAAAAAGGCGCAGATGCGGGCGAACAGGTCGGGACGGTCGTGGCAGTAGATCAATACCTGCAGGCCCTCGCCTGCGTCGCCGACGCGGGCGCGCACCAGCACTTCGTTCTGCTCGAAACGGCTATTGAGGATGCGCGCATGCCAGGCAATTTCGGATGAATCGTGGCGCAGGAAGTAGACGGGGTCGAGCGTCTTCCAGAACGCCATGTGCGCGTCGTCGCGCAGGCCGAAGCGGCGCATGATGCCGCGCGCCTCCTCGCGTCGCTCCGACAGCGCGTCGTTGGCGTTCAGCGTCTCGCCAGAGAGATAGCGGCGTGTGGCGTTGAACAGGTCTTCCAGCAGCTTGGCCTTCCAGGCGTTCCATACCTTGGGGCTGGTGCCGCGGATGTCGGCCACGGTGAGCAGGTAGAGGGCACTGAGGTGCCGCTCGTCGCGCACGACCTGAGCGAAGCGCTCGACCGTATCGGGGTCGTACACATCCTGCTTCTGTGCCACGCTCGACATGGTCAGGTGGTGTTCCACTAGCCAGCTCACTAGGTCGACGTCCTCCTTGGGCAGACCGTGCGAT
Organism: Burkholderiales bacterium; assembly: GCA_019234745.1. GTDB lineage: Bacteria > Pseudomonadota > Gammaproteobacteria > Burkholderiales > Chitinimonadaceae > JAFAKZ01. The sequence continues at coordinate 6,180 of JAFAKZ010000223.1, read as the reverse complement.
GTGCAGAATTCGCGTGCGTCCACCTTACCGAGCTGGGAATGGTCACCGCCGCGGCCCTTGCCGATATCGTGGAACAGGGCTGCCAGGTAGAGCACCTCTGGCCGGTCGAAGGTTTCAATCAGCTGTGAGCAATGGGGGTACTCGTGGTTGAAGGCGGGCGTGGCAAAGCGGCGCAGATTGCGCAGCACCATCAGGATATGTTCATCCACTGTGTATACGTGGAACAGGTCGTGCTGCATGCGCCCGACGATCTTGCCGAAGGCGGGGATGTAGCGGCCCAGCACACCGTAGCGGTTCATGCGGCGCATCACGCGCGTGGTGCCGACGGGCTGGCGGATGATTTCCAGGAACAGGTTCTTGTTGACGGGGTCGCGCCGGAAGGCTGCGTTGATGTGCGGACGAGCGTGCCAAAGGGCGCGCAGCGTGTCGGCGCCGATACCGCTCAGCTCCGGGTGCTGCTGCAGCAGTAGGAAAGTTTCGAGGATGGCCGACGGCGTCTTCTCGTAGACGTCCGGCCTGGCGATCTCCAGCAGTCCGTCGCGCACGACGAAACGCACATTGAGGGGCTGCGTCTCGATCTGCACATTGCCGTACAGGCGGCGCCGGAAGGCCTGGATCAGCAAGGGCTGCAGCTGCGACACGATGCGGGCCGACAAATAGTAGACGGCCATCAACTGTTCGCTGGCGCGCGCGGCGGTGGTGTCGGCGTAGCCGAAGCGCTTCGCCAGCGCGTTCTGGTAGTCGAACAGGATACGGTCTTCGCGCCGTGCTGCCGTGAGGTGCAGGGCCACGCGGAAGGAGCAGAGCATGCGCTCCGCGCGCTTGAGTTTGCGCATCTCCTGACCCGTGAGCATCTTGGCCTTGTGCAGGCCGGCCCAGTCGTGGCCAAGGTTGCAGGCGCGCGCCAGCCACAGGATCAGATGCAGGTCGCGCAGGCCGCCAGGCGCTTCCTTGACGTTGGGTTCCAGCTTGTTGACGGAACCCTGGTAGCGCTCATGCCGCTGCTGTTGCTCCAGCAGCTTGGCTTCGAAAAACGCCCGCACGTCGAGCGCGCGATGTACGGATTCGACCAACTCGTTGTAGGCAGCGCCGCTGCCAGCCAACAGCCGCGTTTCCAACAGGGTCGTCTGGACGGTAATGTCTTTGCCCGCTTCCTCCAGGCACTGCGCCAGAGTGCGTACGCTGTGTCCTACTTCCAGGCCTAGGTCCCACAGGATGCCGATGAAGGACTCGAGCTTGTCCAGCACGGCCTGCGGCACCACTTCCGGCAACAGGATGAGCAGGTCAATGTCCGAGCCGGGGAAGAGTTGCCCACGGCCATAGCCACCCACGGCGATCAGCGCGACCGAGGCCGCGATCTCCGTCTCACGCCACCGTTCGATCAGGAAGGCGTCGACCACCCGCGTTTCGACCTCCAGCAACTGCACGACCTTGTCCGGGTCGTGATATCCGTCGTGTAGCGAGGCGCGGCTCGCTTGCAGATTCTTGCGCAGTTCGATGATGGAAAGAGGAGCGTTCATCGCTGTTGCTAAATGGTGGGCGCGGCGAGGCTATTGCTTGAGGTTTACAGGGCGTTCGCCCAGGCGCTGCATCTGCACGAGTGGCAGGCCGTCCGGTGTCGTCTGCTCCTCACGCAGGTGGAAGCCGAGATGTTCGTATAGCGCGACACCGGGCAAGTTGGCCTTGGCCGTACTGGCCACGACGGCGCGCGGGCCAGCCTCGTAGATGACTGCCTGCAAGAGTTTGGCCGCGATACCGCGCCTGCGGTAAGCCGGGGTGACGGCCAGGCGGCAGATCGTCACCTCGACCATATTCGCCGTATAGCCGATTGCGCCAACCAACTCGTCCTCGACGCGCCAGCCCAGTATCGTCTCGCCGGAGTCGAGCAGGTCGGGTAGGGATTCGCGCAAGGGTGGGAGTGCGCCGTAGCCGATCAACTCGGCTTCCGATTGGTAGGCCCGGCGCTGAAAAGCCAGCAACTCGGCCGCCGCCATGGCGTCGGCAAGGTCGATCATGATCAGCATCATTTGCGTCCAGCAATAGCGTTAGACCACAGAATAGCGCCGTTCCATTCGCTTGCGGTAGTTATCTCACCAGTAAGAACGGCGCGTCCAGGCGCAAAAAAAGGCCAGGATTCATCCGGGCCTTTTCGATGTCGATTTCGTTCAGGCAGCGATGGCACTAGGCGCAACTACGGGCCTCGCGGGCGTGCCGGCCGATACGGTCATGACCTCGAAGCCCGTCTCGGTTACCAGCACCGTATGCTCCCACTGTGCGGACAAGGAGCGGTCCTTGGTCACGATGGTCCAGCCATCCGGCATTGCGCGGATTTCCTTGCGGCCTGCATTGATCATCGGCTCGATGGTGAAGATCATGCCAGCCTTCAGTTCCAGGCCCGTGCCCGGCTTGCCGTAGTGCAGGATCTGCGGCTCTTCATGGAAACGCTTGCCGATCCCGTGACCGCAGAACTCGCGTACCACCGAGTAGCCGTTCTTTTCGGCGTGGCGCTGGATGGCCGCGCCGATATCGCCCAGGCGCGCACCCGGCTTCACCATCTCGATGCCGATCCACATGCACTCATAGGTGACCTGCGCCAGGCGCGATGCGTGCGTGGGCACGTTGCCGACCATGAACATACGACTGGTATCGCCGTGGTAGCCATCTTTGATCACAGTGATGTCGAGATTGACGACGTCGCCATTCTTCAGCGGCTTGTCGTTCGGAATGCCGTGACAGATGACTTGGTTGACCGAGGTACAGATCGAAGCGGGGTAGGGCGTATAGCCAGGTGGCGCGTAGTTGAGCGGCGCAGGGATGGTGCCCTGCACGTTCACCATATAGTCGTGGCACAGGCGATTGAGCTCGGCCGTCGTTACGCCGGGCTTGACGTGCGGCGTAATGAAATCAAGGACTTCGCTCGCCAGACGGCCGGCGATACGCATTTTTTCGATGTCTTCTGCGGTCTTGATAACGATGGACATGGAGTGCAGGAATATCCGAGCAAAACGCTAGGATACTGCCAAGCGAGCACCTAGGGCAAATGGAAAATTTGTAAGTATATGAATGTAAAGGAAAACGGAGCGATTCATATGGCTAGGTAGTGCGTTCGATGTTTGTCGATGATCAAGTTGCGGGCATCAGGGCGCTCGCGACAGAGCGTCGCCAAATATTTACGTTTTGTAGCGCTGACACAACATTGAAACAATCTTATTTTCTGTATTTTATTGAGAATGATTATCGAAATTAATTAGATATGAAATTGTAATATTCCCACGCCCGATAGGGTTTTCAGCAATGCGGGTTACCCTAATTCCTGTCGCCGGCGCACCAAGATTCCGCTGCGGAACCAAGTATCTATGTCTTAGGGTTGCGCAAGGATCGCTTGCGCCCCGTCCCGAAACATTTGCATGATCGCCTCGCCAGCCACGTAGCGGCACCGCGACGCACCCGCTGTCGACGGTAGGGAGTAGGCCCGTGCGTACCAAGCCAATGCGCTCGGGTTGAGGGAGCCCCAGGAAAGGCGGCCGGAATTCCGGCCAACATGAGCATTCAAACAAGGAGAAGCACCAATGCAATTCAAGAACAAGACGCTGGTTAAGTTCCTCGCAGCTGCATCGATGTTTGCTTTGTCGTCCGCTGCCATGGCTAGCGCCCTGCAGCACGAACAGTCCGAAGTGCTCAAGCCGTCCGGCAAGGGTTTCCCCATCGTCGACATCGAAGCTACCAAGGCTGCGCACGCCGGCAATATGCAGATCGAGCGTACCTCGTCCAACGCCATCACCTACCACGGCGGCCCGGTCATGGTCGCCAACAATACCAACGTCTACTACATCTGGTATGGCAGCTGGTCTTCGGCCGCCAAGAGCGTCCTGGTGAACTTCATGAGCACGCTGGGTGGCACGCCGATCTTCAACGTGAACACGAGCTACTACAACGGCTCCAAGGTGCACGTGAAGAACGTGGTGACGCTGGCCGGCCAAGCCAACGACAATTACTCGCTGGGCAACTCGCTGGGTGATGCCGACATCGCCACCATCGTGTCCAATGCGATCGGCAGCGGCGCATTGCCGCTCGATACCAATGCCTCCTATATGGTGCTGACGGCCCAGGACGTGAACGAAACCTCCGGCTTCGGCTCGCAATACTGCGGCTGGCACGATCACACCACGATCTCGGGCAAGGACATCAAGTACGCCTTCGTCGGCGATCCGACGCAGATCGCTCCGTCCGGCTGCGGCGTGAACAGCCCGTCGCCAAATGGCAACGGCGGCGCCGACGCAATGACCAGCGTAATCTTCCACGAGCTGTCCGAGACGGTGACCGACCCGGATATCAGCGCATGGTACGATCGTTCCGGCAACGAGAATGGCGACAAGTGCGCGTGGAACTTCGGTACCACCTTCACAACCTCGAACGGGGCAACGGCCAACCAGACCTTCGGCGGCCGCCACTACCTGCTCCAGCAGATGTGGCTGAACGTGGGTTCCGGTTCTTGCGTGCAGAAGTACTGAGCGAGGGCATTAACGAAAAAGCCGACCAGTTTCCTGGTCGGCTTTTTTTGTGCCTGTAAGCGACGCTGATGTCAGAACATATGCTGGCCGCCGTTGATGGCGATGTTCGAACCAGTAATGAAGCCCGCGTTGTCGCCTGACAGGTAGGCGATCAGGTCGGCCACTTCTTCCGGGTTGCCCAGGCGGTTGACGGGAATGCCGGCAATGATGGCGTTGCGGACTTCCTCCTTCACGGCCATCACCATTTCCGTGGCGATGTAGCCGGGGCTGACCGTATTCACCGTCACACCCTTCTTGGCCACTTCCTGGGCGAGTGCCTTGGTGAAGCCGTGCATGCCGGCCTTGGCAGCGGAATAGTTGGTCTGGCCGAACTGGCCTTTCTGGCCGTTGATGGACGAGACGTTGACGATGCGACCAAAGCCACGGTCCGTCATACCGTCGATAAAGGGCTTGGTAACGTTGAACACAGAGTCGAGATCGGTACGCATGACGACATCCCAGTCCACCTTGCCCATCTTGCGGAAGGTGCCGTCCTTGGTGATGCCGGCGTTGTTCACGAGGATATCGACCGGGCCCACCTCGGCGACGATCTTGGCGGCCATGGCCTGGCAGGCATCATAGTCGGCGACGTCGCACTGGTAAGCGTGGAAGTTGTAGCCCTTTTCCTTCTGGTCGGCAAGCCATTGCGTCTCGCGGCCAGGGCGGCTGTAGGTAGTTACGACGACGTGGCCCGCGTCGGCCAGCTTCTGACAAATTGCGGTTCCAATGCCACCCATGCCTCCGGTGACGAGTGCGATTCTGGCCATATTCTTTGCTCCTGGTTTGCGTACTGGGACGTGTCGCCTTATGGATTCGTTGTCTGGCGACAACTTGTAATATAAACGACCAATGTGACAACGTCTTGTTGAATCGCTGGTGTCGCTATAATCGCAGCGAGCATAAGCAACGACCACGACATGTCACAACACGCTTTTACCGCCCATATCAAGCCGGGCACTCCCCCCAGCGAATGGTACGAAGTCGCGGCCGCGCAGCCCGGCTTCCAGCGCGATTCGGCCCAAGAAGCGGCCGTCGCGCGGTTACAGCAGCTCTACGACGAGTTGATCACCTTCAAGCGTAAGCGCGACCGCCCGTTCGGCCGTTCGCTGCTGCCCATGCCCGACTTGCCGCGCGGCCTCTACTTCTGGGGTGGCGTGGGGCGCGGCAAGAGTTTCCTGATGGATGGCTTTTTCGCCTGTGTACCTTACCGTCGCAAGCGTCGCATCCACTTCCACAATTTCATGCACGAGGTCCACGACGGCCTGCGCGCGCAGAAGAACGAATCCGATCCCCTATCCATCGTCGCGGCCAATATCGCGCGCGATACGCGGCTCTTGTGCTTCGACGAGTTTCACGTCTCCGATATCGCCGACGCAATGATCCTGGGACGGCTGTTTACGCATCTATTCAGCCTGGGCGTGGTACTGGTGGCAACCTCCAACTACGCGCCGGACGACCTCTATCCGAACGGCTTGCAGCGGCAGAACTTCCTGCCCACCATCGAACTGCTCAAGCAGAACCTGGACGTGGTCAACGTGGATGGCGGCAACGACTATCGCATGCGCACGTTGGAACAGGCGAAGATATACCTGTCACCGATTACGGCTGAGACGGACGCCGAGTTGGGCCG
>JAFAKZ010000019.1 GCA_019234745.1 Burkholderiales bacterium | reverse complement strand
CGATTTTTGGATGCCCGCAGCGGAAGCGATCGAGTATGGCTTGGTGTCTCGATCCATCGTCAGCGCCAAGGAAATAGCCTAGGCTCCCTAGAACATTGCGTTCGCGCGGTCGGACGCTGCCGTAGAGAGTCGCGGCGGAAGGATGAATTCCAAGGCCCTGTTTGCTTACGGGGATGCGCACCGTCGCATTAGATCTGATCGACATTGGAGCGAAAGATTTTTGTGGACAAGCACGTTGACGCGCAGATAGATGCGGGTGTTCTCACCCTTGCCATTTGCCGGCCGGAGAAGAAGAACGCATTTACCAACGCCATGTACCTGGAGTTGGCCGAATAGCTGGAGCGGGCCGATCAGGACGCCGCGATACGTGTGGTGCTGTTCACCGCACATGGCGAGATGTTCAGCGCCGGGAACGATATGACGGAGTTCCTGGACATCGCCGAGGGGCGCTTTACGGAGTCCTGGCATGTGTTCAGATATATGCGATCGCTCGCCCGCTTGTCCAAGCCACTGGTCGCGGCCGCCCAAGGCAAGGCTGTCGGTATCGGTGCGACCATGCTGCTGCATTGTGATGTCGTGATCTTGGCTGAAGACGCAAAGCTCTCGACACCGTTCGTCAATCTCGCCCTGTCGCCCGAGGCTGGGTCGAGTGCGCTGCTAACTGCGCTTGTGGGCCATCAGCTTGCTTTCGCGATGTTTGCCTTGGGACGCATGCTCGACGCAACGGATGCGGCGCGCGTCGGGCTTGCGACGGAAGTCGTGCCCTTGGCGGGCCTGCATGATCGCGCGAAGGAAGTTGCGGACAAATTGGCGACATTGCCGCTCGGTTCGCTCATGACCAGCAAGGGGCTGATCCGGGACAAGGAAGCCACCATTGCCCGGATTGAGCATGAGGAACGTCTCTTCATGGGTCGTCTGAAGTCTGCCGAGGCCTTGGAAGCATTCCGCGCGTTTCAGGAAAAGCGGCCGCCTAAATTCTAGCGGCGCATGGGTCGATGCCGGTTTCGCGCGGCCGGCCCTCTATTCACGACGCACGATCAACGAATCACCCGAACCTGGCGTGACTGTGGGTACACGCGTAATGGCCAAACAATACGCGGACAAGCGCGGACAAGTGCGGACGCTGGTGGTCGTTGACCATCGTGCCGGTCGGCGTTGACCGGAGTGCTGGTGGCGGCTGACCATTTATGAGCGGGCACTGCGTTGCTCGGATCGAGTAGTTGCATTCGACCCAGAGCGATCAGTCGCTGCTCATAGCAGTGCGTCTGCTTTCGGGGACATGCCGCCGGATCGGGCTGCAGCTAAGCGACAGGATGTGAGTAAAGCCCAGACGATTATTCGGGCTTCAACGTCATCCAATGTGGCTGCTTGAATGGTCCTGCGTGAATTGGCTTACTTGGGTTCAACGAACGCCGCATGTATGAATCGATCTTGACTGCTTTACGGCAAGGCTGTTGCTCCGAGTTCAGACTGCCGATACCGCCTGCGACGCCAAGTAATTCGTCCCAATTGAGTTGACGCATTTTATTCCTCCTTCATTTCAAGATTTACCGATGACCCGTGCGGAACGTCCCAAGAGCGATGGAGCGCTTCATCGCCCCTAGGTTGCGCGAGGTGAATCTGAAACAGCTACATTGTCTCTGCTTGTACTGCTTGTACTGCTCGTGCGACTTGCCGGAAGTCTTGCGCCACACGCCCCTTGTCGAGGCGTACGACGCGCGCAGCCATCGCGATCGTCTCCGGCCGATGGGCGATCACAACGCGTGTCAGGCGCAGCCGGCGCACCGCGTCGTTCACTTGACGTTCGCGACCGACATCCAAGTGGCTTGTGGCTTCGTCGAGGAACAAGATGCGCGGCTTCTTGTAGAGGGCGCGGGCCAACAAGAGGCGCTGCTTCTGGCCGCCCGACAGTGCGCCACCCATATCGCCAATCAGGGTCTGGTAGCCCATGGGCATCGCCATGATTTCTTCATGGATGGCGGCGAGCTTGGCGCAGGCTTCGACCCGCTTGTGTTCTATATCGCCGGAGAAGAAGGCGATGTTGTCGGCGATGGAACCGGCAAACAACTGGTCGTCCTGCATCACGGCGCCGAGCATGTCACGGTAGGCGCGTAAACCCAGGCCCTTGAGCGGAACACCGCCAATCAGCACCTCGCCTTCCGTCGGCTGGATCAGGCCCAGCAATACCTTTAGCAGCGTCGTCTTGCCGCAGCCCGACTGGCCGACGACGACAACCGATTCGCCGACCTCGACCTTCAGGCTGATGCCATCGAGCACCCAGGGTTCGGTATCGGCGTAGCGGAAACGGATGTTGCGTAGTTCGATACATGGCTGAAGGTTTACCGGTGCATGCGTGGAATCCGATTGCGGTTCCGGCTCGGTCAGGACGATGTCCGCCAGCCGCTCGCACTGCACACGCAGCATGCGGATATCGAAAAACAGGTCGACCAGACTACCGACCCGGCCGCTGAATTGCGCCTTGTAGGCGGCGTAGGCGAACATCATGCCGATGGAGAACTGCGCGTCCATCACCATCAATGCTCCCAGGTAGGTCACGAGAATGTTCTCGACACCGAACACCAGGCCATTTGCCGTCTTGAACAGCACGGACATGCGCTGGGTCGCTAGGTCCCGGTTGGTCGTGTTGACAGTAAGGTTGAGCCACTGCGAGCGGCGGTCGTCTTCCCGGTTGAACAGCTTGATGCTCTGAAGCCCCCGCACGCTTTCCAGGAAATGACTCTGCGCCTTGGCGGCATGAACGATGCGTTCTTCGTTGGCCGCCTTGAACGGCGCATAGGCGACTGCGCGAATCAGAATATAGATGACCAGCGCTGCGAATGTCACGACGGCAAGCTTGACGCTGTAGACCATCATCATCGCCAGCGCGGCGATCGCCATAATGCCGTCCAGCAAGGCACTTAGAGCCGTGTTCGTCAGCACCTCGCGTATGGTGTCGATGGCGCCGAAGCGCGATACCACGTCACCCATATGTCGCTTCTCGAAGTAAGCCATGGGTAGCCGCGTAAGTCGCGTGAACAGGTTGGCGACCCACTGCACGTTGAGCGTGGTCGAGAAGTAGACGACCAGCCACGAACGGAAGGTCGTCACTGCCATCTGGAGCAGCATCAGCAAGAGGAAGCCGATGCTGAGCACCTTGAGCAGGTCGCGGTCGTTCGAGACGATGACGCCGTCCACGACCCATTGCTGGAAGAACGGCGAGATCAGTGCGATCACTTCCAGCGACAGCGACAGGAGCAACACCTGCAGCAAGGAGCGGCGCAGGCCGACAACATGGCCCACAAGGCCGCGCACGGTAATCGTCTGCTTCTCTTCCCGCTTCTCGAAGCCAGGCGTAGGCGACAGCTCCAGGGCAATCCCCGTGAAGTGCTTGGACACTTCTTCGTAGCCGAGCCTGCGTATGCCAAAGGCGGGGTCGTGAATTTCGACGAACTTGTCGGTCGCGCGCTTGAGCACGACGAAGTGGTTCATATCCCAATGCAGGACGCAGGGCGTCTGCAACTGCGGCAGTTCGTTCAGTTCAAGCTGCAAAGGCCGGCCGGCCAGATTCAGCGCGTTGGCGAACTGAATAATCTGGGCCAGCGTGGCGCCCTTGAGCGAGAGTGAGAAGCGACGACGCAGCGTGGCAAGGTCGGTCGTATGGCCGTGGTAGCCTGCGACCATGGCGAGGCTGGCCAACCCGCATTCGACCGCTTCGGTCTGAAGCAGCATGGGCAGTTTGCGCCCGATACCCCATTGCAACGAAGACAGGATATTCATATCAGAGCCGCCCCTTGATCGATAAGAGCGGCTCGAATATCCATTCAATCAGCCGCCGCCGGTCGGTAAGCACATCGGCTTCGACCTGCATGTCGGGCTGCAACGGTTCTTGCTTGCCATAGGCCAGGATTGCTTGTTCGGCCGGCCTTACGGTAATACGGTAGAGCGATTCCCCGCTTGGGTTGGCGACATTGGTGGGCACAGCCTTCACGGCGCTGCGCGATACATCCGTCACGACGCCGGCGTGCTGGCCGAACTTCTGGTAGGGGAAAGGCTGGTAGCGAAGCATGACAGACTGGCCGGCCTTGACGAAGCCGATCGCGCTGCTGGGCGCGTAGAAATAGGCAACCAGCCGCGAGCCGTCGGGAATGATGGCGGCCAGCGGCTCCGTGCCATTCGCCGTCTGGCCTGGCTCGACCTGGATGCCGACGATCGTGCCGGCAACGGGCGCCGTGATCCTTACCTCGCGCTGCGCCTCGGTCACGGCGAGGTCTTGTTGCAAAGCGGTGATGTTGCGCTGGATTTCTGCCTTTTGATTGGCGTCTTTGAGCGGGTCGGCATCGATTTCGGCGGCGAGCGCACCAATCTGGCTGCGTAGCTCGCCTGCGCTGCGCAGCATGGCGCCCAATTTGCCTTGCTGGTCCAACAGTTCGTCGGCCTTCTGCTGCACTTGCAACGCCGGCATGAAGTTCTGCTTGCCAAGTTCCTGATAGCGACTATGCGTGTCTTGAGCCAATTCGACGCGCCGCTTCTGCATATCGATTTCCTGACCCATC
>JAFAKZ010000001.1 GCA_019234745.1 Burkholderiales bacterium | reverse complement strand
TTCATAGTCTTGCATGTTGGGCTTCGCTGAGCTCAGCCCAACCTACGCGACGCGTCTCAAACAAACCCGCTGATCGCCACCCCTATCCCACCCAAAGCCGACGCCAGGCAGCCCCAGAACAGCCACTTGCGGCGCGTCAGCACGGTGATGGAAGCCAGCGCCACAGCGATCTGGATCAGCGTCATGCCCAAAGCCAGGCGCTCGTGCGGCTTCAGCACTTCCTCGGCCGCCTTGTCCTTCTCTTCCGATTGTTTCTCCAGGCTTTCTGCCGTTTTCTGGATATTGTCCTTCTTAACATCTTCGCGTGCCGCTTCGGCCAGGAACTTCTGCTTGGCCTCGTCGTTGGTCGCCAACTCGGCGGCAATCTTCGCCAGGTGCGACTTCGTACTGGTGGATTGGTAGTAGGCCCACTGGTCCGAGGCCTGCGCCTGCAGGCGGATACCCTCGTTCTTCAGGAAGATGGCCTGATTCTGATTGGCGCCGGACTGGTAGCTGAACACGGCACCGATGGTGGCCAATACGGCTGTCACGAGCGCAATACGCTGCGCCAAATCATCGTGCTCGGCATGTTCTTCAACGAGCTTTTCATGCGGTTGCGGTACTTCGAATCCTTCTTCGGCCATGGTCGATTCCTACGTTGTCGCCCGGTCAGAACAGGCCGGACGCGATATTGATGGTCAATGCAAGCAAAGTCGTATTGAAGAAGTAGGACAGCACGCAATGCACGGTACCCGTGCGTCGCATCTTCTTCGAGGTAAAGCTGACATCGGCCGTCTGGCCGGATGTGCCGATGATACAGGCGAAATAGAGGAAATCGGCATAGTCCGGTGCTTCCTGGTCGGGGAAGGTCAGGCCGCCGTGCTTGTGGGCGTTGAGCGCAATGTAATAGTCGTGCGCGTAGTGCAGCGCGAACATCACATGCGTAAAGCCCCAGGAGGCAACGACCGTGGTCGCCGCCAGCGCGATATGGGCATAGCGCAGCTCACCGTGCATATCCTTGACGACGGCCAGCTCCGCCACGATGGCGGCGACGCTCGCGATGGTGGAAAAGATCACGAACAGCAGCACGATGAACTGCCCCTCGCCCTGCGCGCAGGCACGCCAGCGCATCTTTTCGTGCGTGGACCAGAACATCATGCGGAAGGCGAGCGCGATATAGAGCCAGGCGACGGTATCCCAGGCCACGATTGCGCGTGTCACGGGGTGCAAAGCCCAGGACAGGGGCAGCAGGTAGAACACCAACAGGCCGACGGCAATGGAACCGGACAGCCGCGGGCGGGCGCGTATCTGACGTAGGGGCATCAGCCAGGGGCTGCCCTGCAGCGTAGTCGTGGACTTATCCATGCGGAGAGCATAACCAAATGTCGCCGACGCATGCCAGCCCCTGTGCCATGAACACGCTCCCGGGCGCCGCGCAGTGCTACCAGGAACAGGTACAATCGGCCACCTCGTCACAAGGCCTCGCTGCGCGATGACCGAGCAGTACGTGCTTTCGCCCCTCCCCTCTCCACCATATCCATCTTCGGAGACTTGCCATCATGAGTGAGGCGCAACGGCCTGCGCATGTCGTGGCAACGGGGCGCCGTTATCGACGCCTGCTGCGGGGCTGCGAGCAATTGGCACGCCTACCGATGGGACTGGCGCGACCGTTAAGCCATGCCTGGATGCGGCTGGCAGTGCCCGATTCCGAACGTGAGGCGGCATGGCAGGCGGGACTTGCGGCAGCGCCCGTCGCGGTAGACCGCACCCTTGCGCTGACACGCTACCGCCGCAGCAGCGCCGACGCGATCTTGAACGTGTTCCTGCATGACCGTTTCGATGCCGCCTGGCTGGCACACCACGTCGACCACGATGCCAACGTAGTCGCGCAAATATGCGACGAAGGCGCGGCGCACGTGCTCACCTGGCATAGCCCCTACTACCACACGTTTTTCGTCGTGCTCGGCCTGCTGGGTTGCCGTATGCGCCCGCTGGTGCGGCCGGAGACCATCTCGCCCCATTTCCCGGAGATCGGCGCCTATCTGCGTAGATTGCATGAGGGCTGCCGTGGCCAGTTCAATGGCGGTGACTACGCCTTCATCGATGGTCGGGACGACGCACTGGCGGCCGCCGAAGCAGGGTTTGCGGCGGGCGAGGTAGTCGCTTCGCTGCACGACAATCGCACCCTGTCCGAGCGTCCCTCCCTGCTTACCTTATTCGGCCGCTCCTTCAATATCGGCACGGGCCTGCTCGACAGCTCGCTATCACGTGACGTACCGACCTACTTCGGTGGCTTGATAGCACAGGGTTCCGGTTACCGGTTGGTGCTGCGAAAGCTGCCTGCCGCGGCGACCGTCGAAGCACGCGCCATGGCCTATCTAGCCGCCCTGGAAAATACGCTGGGCGCGCATCCCGAAGCGTGGGAGCTATGGGACCAGTGGGCGGCCCGCGGCGCTACCGAGGAACCGCCTGCAGTCGCTTGAAACTCAGCCCTTCGCGGCGGCGTGCATGGCCGCGAGGAACTCAGCCGCTGCCTGCGTGCCGTCCTCCGCCGACCACGCAGGCCAGTCACCTGCCTGTACCGGCACGTACGGGCCTTCCTTCACTTCGAAAATCACGCTGCCGGATTCCAGCGAAGTGACCGTGTGCCAGGTGCCTGCATCGAACTCCAGGGCCGACAGGCCGTCAGCGCCACCCAGGAAATGGCGCTCCAGCGGCTTGCCCGCGTCGTCGAAAGACGTGAACAAGAAGCGTCCGCGCAGGGGAATCAGCAACTCCCAGCTCTGCGGGTGGCGGTGCGGCCGCACATAGGTACCTGGCTCCATGGCAATCGCCAGGCGCTGGATCGGCGCCTCGTGGGTCGGATGTAGGTTATGATTCATCCTCAACCGCGCATTGGTACGCGCGGTGTCGGTCAGGGCGTCGAGCACGCCGGCGCTGATCGTCTTCACGATGTTTTCCTCGTCGCGCCCGCCCCACCCATGTGGGTTCGGTCACGGATAAAGGCTACGATTATATAAGGCGTTGCTGCCCCTCGGCATGTTCCAACATAACTTCGACTCCCGCCAGCCATTCACCAGAACGCGCAACCACCGGCTGATCCTGCCAGTCTGGCTATGGGCCGCGCTCGCACTCCTGTGGTTCGGCCTTCTGGGCTATCGCGCGCTGATCCACTCCGACGAAGGCCGCTACGCCGAGATAGCGCGGGAATTCCTGGTGACGGGCGATTGGATCACGCCCCGGCTCGATGGTCTGCGCTATTTCGAAAAGCCGCCCATGCAGTACTGGCTCACGGTCATCGCTTACCACCTATTTGGAGTGAACGAGGCGGCAGCACGCCTGTGGACGGCATTGGCCGGCTTCCTGACTATCGTTACGACCGCCTTCACAGCACGCAAACTGTGGGGTGCTCGTGCCGGCGCCATGACGGCGCTCGTGTCGGCTGGCACTACCTGGCTGATCGCCAATGGTCACCTGCTGACCTTGGACATGGGCCTGACCTTCTTCCTGACGGTCGCCCTATGTGCCTTCCTTTTGGCCGTGCAGGACGGACCAAGTGAATCGGCCCGGCAGCGCTGGATGTGGCTGGCCTGGGCCGCCATGGCGGGCGCCATGCTCAGCAAGGGGCTGATCGGCCTCATCATCCCGGGCGGCGCCTTCGTGTTCTACAGTATCGCCACCTTCCCCAACCGGGCGATCAGCCGCATCCAGCATTGGCGCGTGATGCGCTACCTGTCCGGCCCGCTGGTCTTCTTGCTGCTGGCGGCGCCTTGGTTCGTCGCCGTCTCGCTGCGCAACCCTGGCTTCGCCTATTTCTTCTTTATCCACGAACACTTCGAGCGCTTCCTTACGCACGAGGCGCATCGTGAAGGGCCGATCTGGTATTTCATCCCGCAGTTGCTGGGTGGCCTCTTGCCGTGGACCACCCTGCTGCCCAGCGCCATCCGCTCCGGCCTTGCGGGCGACGACGGCAAGCGCTTCGGCAATACGGCGTTCCTGCTGGCCTGGTCGGGCTTCGTCTTTGTGTTCTTCAGCGTGTCGGGTTCCAAGCTGCCGTCCTATATCCTACCCATGTTCCCGGCGCTGGCCATGCTCTTGGGCCGGCACCTCGCCCAGCCGGGTGCGAGCCTGCGTTGGCACCTG
>JAFAKZ010000487.1 GCA_019234745.1 Burkholderiales bacterium | reverse complement strand
AAGCCTTTCACTTCCGATACGGTGAGGCCCGTGACGCCTACTTCGGCCAGGGCTTCGCGCACTTCATCGAGCTTGAAGGGCTTGATGATCGCTTCGATTTTTTTCATATCCATATCCGTCTCCTGGGTAAACATGAAAAAAGGGCCTTGCGGCCCTTTTTTACTGGCTGGGTCGATTAGTCGACCTTGGCCTTGCCCTTCAGGTCGTTCACCAGCGTGTCGATCTGCTGACGCTGCATCATCTGCTGCAGCTGGCCCTTCACCTGATCCAGCGGGGGCGGTGCCGGCACGCGTGCATCTTCCAGACGGATGATGTGGTAGCCAAACTGGCTCTTGACCGGCTTGTCCGTGGTCTGGCCCTTGGCCAGGTGCGTCAGTGCTTCGCCGAATTCCTTGACGTAGCGGTCCGGCTGGGCCCAGCCCAGGTCGCCGCCGTTGGCCTTGCTGCCTTCGTCCTGCGACTTTTCCTTGGCCAGCGCTTCGAAGGACTTGCCCTTCTTCAGCGACGCGAGAATGGCGTTGGCTTCGGCTTCCGTCTTCACCAGGATATGGCGAGCGTGGTATTCCTTTTGTTGACCCATGCCGGCAACCTGCTTGTCGTACTCGGCCTTCATGGCGTCGTCCGAGATCGGGTGGTTCTTGACGTAGGATGCAAACAAGGTATTGCGCAGCAGGTCGGCGTGGGCCAGCTTGGCTTCCATCTGGAAGTCGGCGGTCTTGTCCAGGCCTTCCTTGGCGGCTTCCTGAGCGATGATTTCCTGGGTCACGAGGAAGTCGCGAATCTTGGCACGTAGCTCAGGCGTGTCTTGTGCGCCTTGCTCCGTCTGGTGCTTCAGGATGAAATCCATTTCTTCCTGGGGGATAGAAACGCCGTTGACAACCGCAACCGGCTTGTCGGCGGCGTGCACGGCACCAGCGGCCACGAGCGCGGCGAGCAGGGCGGGAACGAAGCGAATCTTGTTGTACATCGGATTACGTCCTTTGTAGGTGAGGCGGGTTTGGTTGAGTTATCCAGTTGGTGGCGAGGCAGAAAGTTAGAGCAAATCGCGGCGTTTGCCAACGATCTACGCTACTTTTCCACTTCGCCGGGTGTTCGGGCGTCGATGGACAGCGCGTGAATTTCGCGCCGCATCATATCGCCCAGACAATCGTAAATCAGCCGGTGGCGTGCCACGCGGCTGAGTCCTGCAAAGCGTTCGGACACGATAAACAGTTCAAAGTGCCCACCGCCAGATGCGGCCCCGGCATGGCCCGCATGACGATGACTGTCGTCTTGCAAGCTGAGCTCGGTTGGAGCGAGGCTTGCCAGTTTCGCACGGATTTGTTCGATTGTGCTCACGCAGGCAGGGCCTTCTTGAACGGCTGTATGTCTACCGATACATATACGCCGTTGATCTTGTAAGGGTCTTCTGCTGCCCAGGCTTGCGCATCGGCCAGGCTGGCGAATTCTGCCACGATCAGGCTGCCCGTGAAGCCAGCCGGCCCTGGGTCGGGCGAGTCGATAGCGGGGAAGGGGCCGGCCAACACGAGGCGACCCGCTTCCTGCAGGGCGTGCAGCCGTGCCAAGTGGGCAGGGCGGTTGGCCAGGCGGGCTTCCAGGCTGTTAGGGGCATCATGGCCGACGATGGCGTACAACATATCAGGCTTCTTCCGACGGGGCGTTGTCGCGCGGCAGGTGGCGGTATAGCCACGCACCCTGGACGACGGCGAACAAGAGTGGCAAACCGATGGACGATACGAAGTGGTATTTCACCCAGATCGTCTGCGAGAAATACTGTGCGACGAAGAAGTTCGCAACGGCCTGGAACAGGAAGAAGGCGACCCAGGCCCACATGAGCTTGTCCCACAGTGCTTCGGGCAGGTGCAACTCTTTGCCCATCAGTGCCTTGAGCGGCGGCGTATTGAACTTGTAGCGACATACCAGCATGGCGATAGCCATCACGGCAGGTAATACCGTGGGCTTCATGCGGATGAAGATGTCGTTATGGAAGATAAGCGTCGCGCCGCCGGCGAGGATGATCAGGGAAAAACTGATCCACTGCAGCGCGTCGATCTTCCGCCGGCGCAGCAGCACCCAAGCCATTTGCAACACCGATACCGATACCGCCAGCAAGGTGGCGAATTCGATGGGTTGATTGATGCCGTAGGCGGGGAGGGTCTTGCCAGTAGCGTAACCGCCGAAGAGGACGATGACCGGCAGCAGGTCGAACAGGAATTTCATAATTGGCGGATTATGCCGAGGTGATGTGCAATGAGCAATCGGCAACAGTGCACATTAATTTGTCCTAAGAAGACGAGCTGCCAAGTCGGTTATCCGCCAAGCTGCAAGCGGCGCATGGCCGTCTCCAGTCCGGCCGGTGTAAGCGGAAACATCCGACCGCTCATCAGTTCGCGCGTCATCGCCACGCTCTCCGTGTAATCCCAATACTGTTCGTCCACAGGGTTGAGCCAGACGGCCGAGGGGAAGTGCGCCAGCACGCGTTCCAGCCAAACCTTGCCCGGCTCTTCATTCATGTGCTCGACCGAGCCGCCCGGATAGAGAATCTCGTACGGGCCCATGGTCGCGTCGCCCACGAAGATCAGCTTGTAATCTTTGGGATAGGTATGCAGCAGGTCGAGCGTGTTGAGTCGTTCGCTGTGGCGCCGGCGGTTGTCGCGCCACACGGATTCATAGACGAAGTTATGGAAGTAGGCATGCTCCAGGTGCTTGAATTCGGCCCTGGCCGCGGAGAACAGCGTTTCGCAGACATGAATGTGGTCGTCCATCGAGCCGCCTACGTCCAGGCAGAGCAGCACCTTTACGGCGTTGTGCCGTTCGTGCACGTACTGTAGGTCGAGCCAGCCAGCGTTGTCGGCCGTGGCGCGAACGGTGCCGTCCAGGTCCAGTACGGGTGCTTCAGCCGAACGGGTGATCTGGCGCAGGCGGCGCAGCGCTACCTTGAAGTTGCGCGTACCCAGCTCGCGCCGGTCGTCGAAGTCGCGGAACTCGCGCTGGTCCCACACCTTCACGGCACGGCGGTGGCGCGAGCCGTCCTGGCCGATGCGTATGCCTTCCGGGTTGTAGCCATAGGCGCCGAAGGGGCTGGTGCCGCCCGTGCCTATCCACTTGTTGCCGCCCTGATGGCGCTCCTTCTGCTCGGCCAGCCGCTCGCGCAGCGTCTGCATCAGCTTTTCCCAGCCCAGGCCTTTGAGCTGCGCTTTCTCTTCGTCGCTCAATTGCTTTTCGATCAACTTGGTCAGCCAATCTTCAGGGATATCGGCCTCGATCTTTTCCAGCAGATTTTCCACGCCGCGAAAGTAATGCCCGAACACCTGATCGAAGCGGTCGAAGTATTTCTCATCCTTGATCAGGATAGTGCGCGAGACCACGTAGAAGTCGTCCAGGCTGCCGCTAACCAGGCGCTGGTCGAGCGCTTCCAGCAAGGCCAGGAATTCCTTGGTCGAGACGGGCAGCTTGGCGTCGCGCAGGGCGTAGAAGAAGTCGAGTAGCATGTGGCCGGTGCGTTATGATTGAAGTCGAAAGTCATGTCCGGACGCCTGTCGATGTGATCCGGCCGTCGTCCTGCGGCGATCATATCGCCGTAACGGCAATTCCACCGATTGTCCGCGAGGTCCAACTGTTTCGGCAATTCAGTCGTGTCTTGAAGCGATCTCTTTGCAAACTATGGCGACCATTATGCACCCCTACGATCCCACAGAAGTACAGGCCGAGACCAACCCACTGTTGCAATATTTCATGCGTCATAGCGGCCCGGTCATCCATAAGTGGGTCGACTACTTCGACGTCTATCACCGTACATTCCAGCGCTTTCGCGGTAAGCCCATCAAGTTTCTGGAAATTGGTGTGCAAAACGGGGGCAGTGCCCACATGTGGCGCGAGTACTTTGGGCCGCAGGCGACCATTATCGGGGTCGACATCGATCCGGCGTGCAAGGCGCTTGAGAATGACGGCTTTGAGATCTGGATTGGCGACCAGGCCGATCCCGACTTCTGGGAGAACTTCCTCCGAGTCCATCCGCAGTTCGACATCGTACTGGACGACGGTGGCCATACGATGGAGCAGCAGATCGTCACGTTCGAATCGCTGTTCCCAGCCCTGGTCGACGGCGGCGTCTACTTATGCGAAGACACGCACACCAGTTACTTCCCTATGCACGGCGGCGGGCTGAGAAAGCCCGGTACCTTCCACGAGTATGTGAAAGAACTGGTGGATCGTATGCACGCGTGGTATCACGCGCCGATCGCCGCGGTTGCCGAGGCCTCCTACGCAGCCAAGAATCTTTATGCGATGACCGTATTCGATTCAATCGTCGTGATGGAAAAACGATTGAAGAACATGCCGGTTGCATTGGCACGTGGTTACCAATCGCATACCCCTGTTCCACTGGCCCTGACTTTCCTCGATACGCGGCGGCTCTTTGGTGTTCCGGACGAAGGGAGTGAGCCGCAGGGCTAAGGGCGGTTCGTGCGGTTCGTCATGGAAGGAAGCCGGGTTCTTGAGTGTTATGACCGGCGGTCATGTTGCGGCAACGATACGCGCAAAACGGCGCCAATATTTGTATTCGGCGATATCTGTCCGATTTTCACCCGACCCCGCGTCGCCGCAGAAACGCGCAACCAAGCGTTTGCTCTAGAATATTTCTCCAGAAATGGCGGTACTGCCATTGGAGGACAACAATGCAACCCGGTTTTGAACCGAACAGCAACGTGGCTGAGCTGGAGCATCTCAAACGTGCCTACGCCACGCAGCGCGATGCCTACAATGCCGCCCCTTTCGCGGGTGAGGCGCTGCGCCGCGAGCGCTTGGAAAAACTGCGCACCCTGTTGCTGACGCACACGGACGAGATCGCCACGGCGATTTCCGCGGACTTCGGCCATCGCTCGCCACATGAAACACGCTCGCTGGAAGTATTCCCCAGCTTAGCCGGTATCTCGCACGCCCTGTCGCATCTCAAGCGCTGGATGCGTGTGCGCCGCCGTGGCGTGTCGATCTGGTTCTGGCCGGCCAGTAACCATGTCATCCCGCAACCCTTGGGCGTGGTCGGCATCATCGTGCCCTGGAACTACCCACTGTTCCTGGCCGTCGGCCCGCTCACGGTAGCCTTGGCTGCAGGCAACCGCGCCGTGATCAAGATTTCCGAGTTCACGCCGCGCTTCGGTGAGACCTTCAGGCAGCTGGTGGCCAAGTATTTCAGCGAAGACGAAGTGACTGTCGTCAACGGCGGCGTCGAGGTCGCACAGGTATTCGCTTCGCAGCCGTGGGACCACCTGCTGTTCACGGGCTCCACCTCAGTGGGCAAGCACGTGATGCGTGCGGCCGCCGACAACCTCACACCCGTTACTTTGGAGCTCGGCGGCAAGTCGCCCACTATCGTGCACGGCGACTACCCCATCGATACTGCCGCCCAGCGCATCCTGTTCGGCAAGTGCCTGAACGCGGGCCAGACCTGCGTGGCGCCGGACTATGTGCTCGTGCAGGAAGGCAAGGAAGAGGCCTTCGTGGCGGCGGCGAAAGCGGTCGTGGCCAGGTGGTATCCGAATATGGCGAGCAACCCGGATTACTCGAGGGTCGTGAACGGCCGCCATCTTGAGCGCCTGCAAGGCTATTTGCGCGACGCGGAAAGCAAGGGCGCGCGCGTCGTTCCCCTGGCGGACTGCGACCCGGCTTCCGGCAAGCTGGCCCCCACGCTGGTGCTGGGTGCGACGAACGAGATGACCGTCATGCAAGACGAAATCTTCGGCCCCGTCATGCCCGTGCTGGGCTACAAGACGCTGGACGACGCGATCAAGCTGGTCAACGACCGCCCACGCCCACTGGCGCTCTATTACTTCGACAACGACAACACGCGTATTCGCAAGATGGTGAGCAGCACCATCTCGGGTGGCGTGGGCATCAACGAGACAGTCGTGCATGTGGGCCAGGACGATCTGCCGTTCGGCGGCGTCGGGCCGTCCGGCATGGGGCACTACCACGGTCATGAGGGCTTCGAGACCTTCTCCAAGATGAAGCCCGTGTTTGCACAGAGTCGCTTGAATGGCTTGTGGCTGATGCATCCGCCCTATGGCAAGCGCTTTGAGCGGCTGATCAAGTTCATGATGCGCTAGAACGCTAGTGGCAGCCGGAATGGCTGCCGCCCTTTCGATTACCTGTACTTCGAGTACCTATCGCTATGTTAAGTCGCAGGCAACTGCTGAAAACCGGCGTCGCCGGTGCGGCCGTGCTCGGCCTCGCCCGCCTGGGCTACGGCCCGATCCGGCCCGACCCCCTCTTTACCGTCGACGGGGCGCCGTTCAAGGTGCTGGACGCGGAAAGCCGCACGGCGTTGGCCGCCATCGCGCGCGTCATGCTCAAGGGGGCGCTGCCGCGCCATGGCGAGGAGCTGCACGCCGCCCTGGAGAAGGCCGTGCACGGCTGTGATGTCGCCATCTCCGGACTGCCGGGCACGGTTCAGGACGAAGTGAAGCAGCTGCTCACCCTGCTCAACGGCCGCGTGACGCGTCGCTGGCTGGTGGGCGTCACCACTTCCTGGCAGGAGGCGGATGACGCGGACATCGCCCATTTCCTCAGCCGTTGGCGCTTCTCCTCGCTGCTATTGCTGCGCAGCGGCTACCAAGCCCTGCACCAGATCATCTTTGCCGCCTGGTACGGCAACCCTGACGCCTGGGCTGCTATCGGCTACTCCGGCCCGCCTGAATTCATGAAGACTTACTGGAACGAATAAGCCATGCCGAAAGACTTGATTGCAGAAGGCCTGGCGAGTGGCCGTTGGGATGTGCGCGACGCCGCCGAATTGCACGACGACCAGACGCTGGAAGCGGACGTCGTCATCGTCGGCACGGGTGCGGGCGGCGGCATCAGCGCGGAGATCCTGTCGCAGGCTGGCTTGAAGGTGGTGCTGGTGGAAGAGGGGGCGCTGCGCTATGCCTCGCGCGACTTCAAGCTGCACGAGGCGGATGTCTATCCCACGCTGTACCAGGAGTCAGCTGGGCGCCAGACGCGCGACAAGGGCATCACCATCTTGCAAGGGCGCACGGTCGGTGGTTCGACCACGGTGAACTGGACGTCGAGCTTTCGTACGCCCGCCACGACGCTGGCCTACTGGGGCGAGCGGTTGGGCCTGCCAGAGCTGAACGTGGACGCCATGGCGCCCTGGTTTGAGCGCGTCGAGCAGCGCCTCAACGTGATCGACTGGAAGATGGACCCGAACGTCAACAACCAGGTGTTGATGATGGGCGCGGACCGTACGGGCATCCACTGGGACCGCATCCGCCGCAATGTGAAGGGCTGCCTGAACCTGGGCTACTGCGGCATGGGCTGTGCCGCCAACGCCAAGCAGTCCATGCTGGTGACGACCATCCCCGCCGCGCTGGACCATGGCGCGACCCTCTTGACCCACTCGCGCGCCGAAAAGGTGCTGTTTGAGGGCGACCGCGCAGTAGGTGTGGAGTGCAGCGCGATGGATGCTGCCGGCCTCTACCCCACGGGCAAGCGCCTCACCATCAAGGCCAAGACGGTGGTGCTCTCCGGTGGCGCCATCAATACGCCAGCCTTGTTGCTGCGCTCCAAGCTGCCCGACCCGCACGGCGTGCTGGGCAAGCGCACCTTCCTGCACCCGGTGAATATTTCCGGCGCCATCATGCCCTACAAAGTGGAAGGGTGGAGCGGTGCGCCGCAAAGCATCTATTCCGATCACTTCCTCGACACGCAGCCGGTCGACGATGTGATCGGCTACAAACTGGAAACGCCGCCGCTGCACCCCGTGCTCACCGCGATCACCATGAGTGGCTTCGGCGAAAAGCATAACGCCACGATGAAGCATTTCGACCGCCTGCAAGTCGTGCTGGCCCTGATGCGCGACGGCTTCCACGAAGAAAGTGTGGGTGGTACGGTGGGGCTGAAGTCGGACGGTACGCCGCTCTTGGACTACCCGATCAGCGACTATGTGTGGGACGGCATGCGCCGCGCCTACCTGAGCATGGCCGAGGTGCAGTTCGCTGCCGGCGCCACGCGCGTCCTGCCCATCCACGAGGACGTGTCCACGGAAGGCTATTCGAGCTGGGCCGAGGCGCGCGCCGGCATTATGGCGCTGCCCATGCAGATCCTGCGCGCCAAGGTCGTGTCGGCCCACGTGATGGGCGGCTGCGGCATGGGCAAGGGGGCCGAGCATGGGGTGGTGAACAGCGACGGCAAGGCGCATGCGGTAGATGGCCTCTACGTGATGGACGGCTCCATCTTCCCGACCTCAATCGGTGCAAACCCGCAGCTGTCCATCTATGGTCTGACGGCGCGCAATGCGACAAGGCTGGCTGATCAGCTGACGGGCAAGGCGCACAGCTAGTACCGACCTGTGATGGCTAGGGGCGTAGACGTCTCTAGTCTCACTGACCGGCTCCTGCCCCTTGCTTGCAGGGGGAAGGTTCGGATGGGGATGGTATCAACAACCGCTACCTGCGGTGAGTGCGATGTAGTTAATAAGGGCATATGTTCGATACGCGCTCCGCGCTTACCCCCACCCTAGGTCCGGGTTGCACGGTCCCGGGAACCCTCCCCCTGACTACAAGGGGAGGGGACTGGTCAGCGGCACGCCACGATTCTTGACCCGAAAGTGGCATCTACCCATACCCCTCCGCGCGAAACCCGCACGGCGGGGCTTGGGGGCGTGTACCATGGGCGTCCCCTGTTGTACCGCCAGACCACCATGGAATTGCACACGCCGCAACTCATCCTGCGCCGCTTCACACTCGACGACGCCGAGGCATTCCTGCCTCTTGTGTCCCTCCCTGAGGTCATCCGCTATACGGGTGAAGCGCCACGCAGCACGGTCGAGGAAGTACGCGAGCTGCTGTCTGCGCGCCAGCTGCGTGACTATGCTGTCCACGGTTTTGGTCGTCTGGCCTGCATCGAACGCAGCACGGGCCGCCTGGTGGGCTTCAGCGGGTTGAAATTCTTGGAGGACATGAACGAGATCGACGTCGGCTACCGTTTCCTGCCCGATTGCTGGGGCAAGGGTTACGCCACGGAAAGCGCGCGTGCCGCCATGCAGTACGAGGTGGCGCAACACGGCATCCGCCGCGTGATCGGCCTGGTGGAACCTGCCAACGGCGGCTCGGTCCATGTACTGAGCAAGCTTGGGCTTACGTTCGAGAAGCACTTAAGCTTGCCGGACTACCCGGAAGACATAGACTTGTACGCGGCGGCGATGCCCATAGCTGCCGCTGGGAGTAAGAACACATGAAACGATTGATCCTTGCCGCGCTGTTGGCCCTTGGCTTGGCGGCAAGTGCCGCAGACTTGCCCTACGACGAGCAGGCGGACGCCAAGGCCGATGTCAAACAGGCTCTGGTCGATGCGCACCGCAGCAACAAGCCTGTGCTGCTCGTGTTCGGCGCCAACTGGTGCCCGGATTGCCGTGCGCTCAACCAGGCCTTGAAGACGGAGAAGAATGCCGGTCTGATCAAGCAGGCCTTCAATGTCGTGAAGATCGACGTCGGCCACTTCGACAAGAATCTCGACATCGTTACCGTGTACGGCGACCCGATCAAGAAGGGTATTCCGGCCGTGGTCGTGTTGTCACCGGACAATGAAGTGCTGTATGCGACCAAGGCTGGTGAGCTGGCCGATGCGCGCAGCATGAACGAGGACGGCGTGTACGGTTTCTTCCGTGATGTGGTGGCCAGGGCGAAGGCCGCGAATTGAGATTGGTCAGCGCGTCGTCGGTTGGGTAGAGCGCAGCGAAACCCAACAGTTCTGCCGAAAGCCTAGTACGTTGGGTTTCGCTGCGCTCTACCCAACCTACGTGGTCATTGGCGCGTAGCGCGCTTCCATCGCCGCGAAGCGTTCGGCGAAATCCGGCTGGACGAAGGGCTTCATCAGCGACAGCACCTGACGGATGCCCAGACGGCTCGTCTCCTCGCTGATGGGCGTGTCCGGGTGGATGGTCTGTTGGAACGGGAACCAGAACTTCACGATCATCCAGGCATTGGTGGCCAGCGGTGCGATGTCGCGCTGCTGCACCGACAGGAAGCCGATGCCGGCGAACTCGGCGAAGGCCTGTGCCAGGAGTGGTGCCAGCTCATTGCGTACAAAGGCATGGTAGCCGTCGCGCAGGGGGTCGTTACGCGAGAGCAGGCCGGGCAGGTCGTAGAACAGGAAGCGGTATTGCCACATGGCGGCGAAGGCCGCGTCCAGGTAGCGCGCCAGGTCTTCCGCTTCCAGCACGCGCGTTTCAGGGATGCGCAGGTGTTCGCGCATATAGTCCTGATACTGGCAGAAGATCTGGAAGATGATCTCTTCCTTGTTGCGGAAGTGGTAGTACAGATTGCCGGGGCTGATGCCCAGGTGGGCCGCGATATGGTTGGTCGTGATCGGGCGCTCGCCGTGCTGGTTGAACAGCAGCAGGCTTTCCTGGACGATGCGGTCGCGGGTTTTCATGCGGGGCAAATCGGACGAAGCGGTACATCCCATACTAGCCCTGGCTGCATCGGCAACCAAGTTGGGGTGCTTCCTGAACAAAAATGGGGAGGGGTGGCGAGCCCGACCCCCGGCACTTGCGTGCATCGCTGTGGCTGCTTCCTTCCGGACCTGACCAGGTTCACGACTTCGCAATGCGGGGAGACCCGCCATGGAACAACATCCGCCGCCAGCGCGACGAACCCATACATTCTACACGGCTTCGGTATTGCCGTCGACTTCGCTCGCGCCCTTCCACTGCAAATCGCCGCACAGCACGTGCGCCGCGCCGTGGAACATGATGCCGATCGACAGCGTTACGCACTGCTCTTCGCCGGCAATGGATAGATAGGGGCGGGAGATCTGCAACTCGCCGAAACGCTTCATCGCTTGGCGGAAATAGTGCCGGCGCGACCATACGGCACCCTCGATGTTTTCCAGCGGGGCAAAGCGCAGGCGGTTGCCGCGGCGGTGTTCGTTGTCGAGCAGATTGTCGCCGATCTGGCGGCCCGTGCTGTCGAGCAGGAAGCAGCGGATGGCGGCGGGGAGCGACATAAAGGCGGCCGACGCCTCCTCGATGGTTTCGCCCTCGCTCAAACGAGCCGCCGCCTTCATCAGGCTGGTGGTGTACTGTGAGAGCTGTTGCTGGTTGTATTCGATTTCGCGCTGCATCGACTCGTTGAACGCCACCCAGAGCGACTCGAACACAGGGTGCGGGTCTTCCGCTGCGACCAGTTCCGGCCCCGGCATGCCGAAATAGAAGCCCTGCACCAGGTCACAATCCGCTTCCAGCGCCAGCAGGGCCTCCGTTTGTGTTTCGATACCCTCGGCCAGCACCAGCGCGCCCGCCTCGTGCAGCAGGTTCACGAGACCCGGCAGGATCTGGCGTGCTTCACGGCTATCGGTGGCGTCCGTAATCAGGGCGCGGTCGAGCTTCACGATGTCGGGCCGAAGGCGCCAGATGCGATCCACGTTGGAATGCCCAGCTCCGAAGTCGTCGATGGCGATCAGGCAGCCGATCTCACGGAAATACTCCACCGCATGGGTCAGCATGCGATTGTTCTCGATGGCCGTCTCCAGCACTTCCACCACCACCGTCTGCGGCGCGATGCCAAGCATCTCCAGCATCTCGGGGAAGAAGCGGCCGTACTGCCCAGCGTGGGCAAAGGCGTTCGGTTCGGCGTTGAGGAACAGCCACTGCGGTGGGTCGCCCGCCTTCTGCCCGATATGGGAAAAATTGCGCGCGTGCAACAGGCGCGAGAGGCGATCCAGCGTCACCAGTTCCTGCTCGGTGCGAGCCGAAGCAAATACCGTATAGGGTGACAGGGCCTTGCCTACGGCGCCCCAGGCGCGCATCAGCCCCTCGTGGCCCACCACGCGGCGGTGCGCAAAGCTGTAGATGGGCTGGAAGTGGCTGTGGAGGATGAAGTCCTGATGATGGGCGACATACCGCCCCGCCTCCGGCTGGAGCAGGCCGAGCAATGCATCGAGTTTGTAGGGTGCAGAAATCGACATCCCGAATCCGGTTCGCGGCCCGTGCTCTCACGCCGACCGCCAGTCGGGGGAATACGGACGTATTTGTTAATTTTTCCGCAATATATCAGGAGGCCCTGATTCAGTCTGCCCCCAATTCGCCGCGCAGGCTCACCGGCACGCGCTCCGCGCGCCCTAGCGTGTCGCTCGGTTGCGACAATAGGAAGTATAGTTTGGCGATGGCCGCTTCGGGGGTCATGTCGCGGCCCGACACGAGGCCGGCGCGAGATAGCACGGAACCGGCCGCGTAGTTGTCCATGGCGACCTTGCCCGATACGCACTGCGTGCAGTTCACGATCAGCGCCCCGCGCGCCGTCGCGCTACCCAGCGCCGCGATCAGCGCCTGGTCTGCATCCGGTGCGTTTCCCGCACCGTATGTCTCTAGCACGATGCCCTTGAGCGGTTGCACCAGCATGGCTTCGATCAGCCGGTTTGTGTAGCCCGGGTAGAGCTTGATGCCGGCGATGGCCAGGTCCGGGTTGATGCGATGGGCGCGGAAGGGGCGCGTGGGCTTGGGCAGGCAGAGCGCCGGGTTGAATTCGTAGTGCCCCTGCACGCGGCCCAGCACGGGGTAGTTGGGCGAACCGAAGGCGCCGATCTCCGCCCCCCACAGCTTGCGCGAACGGTTGCCGCGCAGCAGCAGGCGGTTGAAGGCCACGCACACCTCATGCAAGCCGTCTTCGCAGGCCCAGCGGAAGGCGTCGACGAGATTTTGCTCCGCATCGTTAGGCTGCTCGGCCAGCGGCACCATGGAGCCCGTCACGATCACGGGCTTGCCCAGGTTTTCCAGCATGAAGCTGAGCGCCGAGGCTGTATAGGCCAGCGTGTCGGTACCGTGGATCACCACGAAGCCATCGTAGGCCTCGTAATTGGCCGTGATATCGTCCGCCATCGCATTCCAGTGTGCGGGCTGCAGGTTGGACGAATCGATGAGCGGCGCGTATTCCTTCAGCTCGTAGGCGGGGAAGCCGCTGGTGCGGGCCGCGATCCTGGCCAATTCGCCCGGCAGGTAGCCCGGCGCCGGCGCGTAGCCCGCGCTAGTCTGTTGCATGCCGATGGTGCCGCCGGCGTAGATGACGTATAGACGCTTGGAAGGTGAGGGCATGGTGCGCAGATTCGGTTAAAATCGACGTTTTGGTTTCGGCTTGCCGGCGCTGGTTTAACTAGCGCAAGGCATCCGCCGGACTTTACCGCCCAGTATCCAGCCATGTCCATTGTCGATAACAAGAAAGCTTTCCACGACTATTTCATCGAAGAACGCTATGAGGCGGGCCTCATGCTGGAAGGGTGGGAGGTCAAGGCTATCCGCGCCGGCAAGGTACAGATCAAGGAAGCCTACGTTGTCCTGCGCAATGGCGCCTTCTACCTGTTCGGCGCCCATATCACGCCGCTGCTGTCTGCATCGACCCACGTCCATACCGACCCAACGCGCCTGCGCAAGCTGCTGCTCAACCAGGCCGAGATCAACAAGCTGATCGGCAAGGTGGAGCGCTCCGGCTACACGCTCACCCCGCTCGACATGCACTACAAGGGCGGCCGCATCAAGCTGGCCGTCGGTTTGGCACGCGGCAAGAAGCAGCACGACAAGCGCAATACGGAGCGCGAACGCGATGCGAACCGCGAGATCCAGCGGGCGATGAAGGTGAAGCAAAAGTAGGCATGGTATGTAGGTTGGGCTGAGCTCCGCGAAGCCCAACACTGTCAATCGCCATCATAGAGTGTTGGGCTTCGCAGAGCTCAGCCCAACCTATGGTTCTGAAAGCGACGGTCGCTAGCCAAGTCCGTCGAGCATCCACGACAGTGCGCCAACGCCACGAGCGAAGCGAGGTCCCCTCGCCGGCGGGCGAGGGCGGAGGGAGTGGGAATCAATTAGGACCAAAGACGAGTCGTGGAGCTTCAATTGCCCGCCTGCGCCCGGCTCTGCCGGGCGGCGTCGCCGCATGTAAATGTTTTGACATGTACGTGCTAAAATCTCGTCTTTGCACGGGAAGGTGCCATGGACAAAATCCTCATCCTCGACTTCGGCTCCCAGGTCGCCCAGTTGATTGCCCGCCGCGTGCGCGAAGCGCATGTGTACTGCGAGCTGCACCCCTACGACATGCCGCTGGCCGAGATCAAGGCCTTCAATCCCAAGGCTATCATCCTCTCCGGTGGCCCCAATTCCGTGTATGAAAGCGATTACCAGGCCGACGCCGGCTTGTTCGAGCTGGGCGTGCCCGTGCTCGGTATCTGCTACGGCATGCAGTGGATGGCGCAAGTGCTGGGTGGCAAGGTCGAGGCTGGCAAGGTGCGCGAGTTCGGCTATGCCGAAATCTGCGCGCGTGGCCACAGCAAGCTGCTCGAAGGCATGCGCGACCGCACCAACGATGCGGGCGATGGCCTCCTGGATGTGTGGATGAGCCACGGCGACAAGGTCACCGAGATGCCGGCCGGCTTCAAGCTGATCGCCGAGACGCCTTCCTGCCCCATCGCCGCCATGGCGGACGAGACCCGCGGCTACTATGCCGTGCAGTTCCACCCGGAAGTCACGCATACCAAGCGCGGTACGGAACTGCTGCACCGCTTCGTGCTGCACGTGGCGAATGCCAAGCCGTCCTGGACCATGCCCAACTATATCGAGGAAGCGGTCGCCCGCATCCGAGAGCAGGTGGGCGATGAAGAAGTCATCCTGGGCCTCTCCGGTGGCGTCGATTCTTCCGTAGCCGCTGCGCTGATCCACCGTGCCATCGGCGACAAACTGACCTGTGTGTTCGTCGATCACGGCCTCTTGCGCCTGAACGAAGGCCAGATGGTGATGGACATGTTCGCGCGCAACCTGGGCGTGAAGGTGATCCACGTGGACGCCAGCGAGGCCTTCATGGGCCACCTGGCCGGCGTGACCGACCCGGAGCAGAAGCGCAAGATCATCGGCCGCGAGTTCGTGGAAGTGTTCCAGGCCGAAGCGCAGAAGCTGCCCGCCGCCCGCTGGCTGGCGCAAGGCACGATCTACCCGGACGTGATCGAATCGGCCGGCGCCAAGACCAAGAAGGCGCACACGATCAAGAGCCACCACAATGTGGGCGGCCTGCCGGAAACGCTGAACCTGAAGCTGCTGGAGCCATTGCGCGAGCTGTTCAAGGACGAAGTGCGCCAGTTGGGCGTCGCGCTCGGCCTGCCGCACGAGATGGTCTACCGTCATCCGTTCCCGGGCCCGGGCCTGGGCGTGCGCATCCTGGGCGAAGTGAAGCGCGAGTATGCCGAACTTCTCAAGCGCGCCGACGCCATCTTCATCGAAGAACTGCGCAATACGCGCGACGCGGACGGCAAGAGCTGGTACGACAAGACCAGCCAAGCCTTCGCCGTGTTCCTGCCGGTGAAGTCGGTGGGCGTGATGGGTGACGGCCGGACTTACGACTATGTGTGCGCCCTGCGCGCCGTGGTGACGAGCGACTTCATGACGGCGCACTGGGCCGAGCTGCCCTACGAGCTGCTGGGCCGCGTGTCCAACCGCATCATCAACGAAGTGCGCGGCCTCAATCGCGTGGTGTACGACGTGTCAGGCAAGCCGCCTGCGACGATCGAGTGGGAATGATCCTGCCCTTGCCTTTGAACAAGAAAAGCCCCGAATTCGGGGCTTTTTCTCTATCGGCGTGAGCGATGTCTTCTAGGTGGGCAAACGAGGCTGGGCGACATCACTGGCGGCTGTGGTCACAAAGCACGGTGAAGCTCCCACTGCCTCCATTCAAGACAGCTGTCGCCCGTATCGAATCGATGGACTGCACGTCCATCGCCAGGATTGATCCGTACCAATCCATGGCGACATAGGTGTGGCTCTGGATGCTGTATCGGCCTTCGGCGTCCATAGTCTGCGAATTGACGTTGACGCGATGCGACTTGAAGCGGCCCTCGTCATCAAATTCAAAACTGATGGACAACAGGCCGCTCTTGGGCTGCTCGGGCCGGCAGGCCCAATGGCCGAGAAGTTTGTCCGCAAATTGCTCATACACCGGGTCGCTGTGGACAGACGTTAGCTGGGGCCGCGAATGCTGCCCTTTGGGTAGCAGCGTGTCGGCATTGCCGTCACGTTGACTCAGCTGGGCAATCCAGTCTACCGGGACGGCGAAATTTAGGTTTTGCCCAGTGGAATCCTGGAAGGTCGTAATACCGATCAGCCGCGCCCGGGTGTCGAACAGCCCGCCGCCGCTCGAGCCCGGCGAGATCGGTGCCGAAGTCTGGATAATGGAGCTGCCATCGTGCTCACGAAGCGCCGACACGATGCCTTCGCTCAAGGTAAGGCTCAGCCCATGCGGCGCGCCAAGTGCCACCACGTGATCGCCGACATTCACGTCGGCCAGTCTTGCCTGTTCGACGGTGGGGGCGTCCAAGCCGGGTACTGATAGCTGGCAAAGGTCGTGGCCGCGATCGGAATAATGGACCGTCGCCGTATAGTCGTGCTTATCGTATAGGATATGCAGTTGGTTCTTTGCGTGCAGCGCAACATGGCAGTTGGTCACCACTTCGCCATTGCCGATCACGACACCGCTGCCCAAGGCTTCTTCCTGATTGCTCTGGCTGATGACGACCACGGTCGACTTGCTGACTAGCTGGAATATCTGCGCAGGAGTGAGTACTGTGCTCGCGGCGTCCGTGCCTGTCGTCTTAGTCTCTGCAGCTGGCGTTGGCCGCGTTACTTGGGCGATCTGCGATGAGTTGACAGGCCGTGCACTGCCGCGCTGAAAGTAGATGGCGAGCCCGACTGCCAGTGCGATGACAACAAATCCGGCTGCCCACACCATGGGTCCGAAACCGGCGGAGCGCTTACCCTTTACATCGGCCGGGACTGTGCGCTTTTGTGCCAGACGCGCGTCGTACACCGATCGTTGTGCGGGGTCGGAAAGCGTCTGCCAGGCATGATCGAGAAACTTGATCTGATTGTCGCGATCCGCACCTGGCGGCAACGCCTCCAACGAGCGTTTCCGCGTATCGTGCACGGTCTTGATCAGCGCAACATCGGCATCTTCGGCAACACCCAGCAATCCGTACAACGTCTTAGTCGATCCACTCATATGTCAATGCATCCGTCACAAGATATTGCAGGGGTTATGCCGATTGAGTACCCGACCACGCGGAATTGCAGCTTGGGCCTATGCTATCACTCCCATCACATTGTCACTGAGGTGCCATCACAATCACGTGGAAGCTATTCTCCTGCGTCTCGCGCTTGGCGCCGGGCACGGTCAGCTTGTAGTCGGCTGCCGGCAGGTAGAGCTTGTGCGTGGCGGGGTCGACGGCGATGGTGCGGGCGCTCATGGCCGTGGCCAGCGTTTCGATGCGGTCGAACTTGCCCGCGGCTACTTCGCCAACGACCGACAGCGTGCCATCCTTGCCGTTGGCGCTGAAGGCGTAGCCGTCCAGCCAGGCAACACCGTCCGGGCCGTCGCCGATGGGGGCCTGGCCGATCTGCTTGCCATCGGTGCCGGTGATCACCATCAGGCCGTTCTCGCATACGGAATAGAGGCGCTGCTTGTCGTCCATCGCAAGGCCGCTTGGGCTTTCGCAGGGCTTGACGCTCGTGCGCTGCGTCAGCTTCATGTTCGCCACGTCGAGCACGGCCAGCTCGTTCGTGTCTTCGATGTTGAAGTAGACCTTGCCGTCGGCCGCGACCTGGGCGAACTCCGGCTTACCGCCCACGGCGACCGTACCCAGTACCTTGCGCGTCTTGGCGTCGACGATGGTGGCATCCTTCGAGCGGCCATTGAAGGTCACGACGCGGTGGCTGGCTGGTTCATAGACGATGGCGTCCGGGTTGGTGCCGACCTTGATGGTGTCGCGCGTCTCCAGCGATTTCAGGTCGAATACGGTGACGGCGTTGTCTTTGCCGTTGCTGGTGAAGCCCAGGCCCAGGTCGCTGGCCACGGCGATGCCGTGTACGCCCGTCGTACCCTTGATGGTGCCGACGAGCTTGTCCGTCTGCGTGTCGATGACTTCCGTCTGCGTGGCGTGCGACACATAGAGCCGGTGCGCGGCGCTGTCCATGTAGACATAGTCCCAGCGCGTTTCGCCG
>JAFAKZ010000544.1 GCA_019234745.1 Burkholderiales bacterium | reverse complement strand
AACAGCGCCATCGTTCCGTTGGCGGTCGGGAGTTACCCTCGCAGGAAGCATTGCGCGACGTGTTGGCAGGTTTGCGTGCGGCCTTGTTTCCCATGCGCCTTGGGCCACCCGATTTGCGCCAGGAGACTGAGGACTATTTCGTCGGTCACACGCTGGACCAGGCACTCAACTCTCTCTACCAACAGGCAAGGCTTGAATTGCGTCACTTCGCCCGCCATGGCGGCGAGGGAGAGGGCATCGACGCCAAGGCGGCCGAGCTGGTACGCCAGTTTGCTGCCGACCTGGCGCAAGTACGCGCAACACTCGATGCGGACGTAGTCGCTGCCTACGACGGCGACCCGGCAGCGCGCAGTGTCGACGAAGTCCTCATCTGCTATCCCGGCGTATTCGCCATCATCCATCATCGCCTGGCTCATGAGCTTTACAAGCTGGGGCTGCCCTTGCTCGCACGACTCGTTGCCGAGCAGGCCCATGCGGAAACGGGCATCGACATCCACCCCGGGGCTCAGATCGGCCCAGGTTTCTTCATCGACCATGGCACCGGCGTGGTAATCGGCGAGACCGCCATTATCGGTAAACGCGTGCGCCTCTACCAGGCGGTCACCCTCGGCGCAAAGCGCTTCGAGGTAGACGAGCAGGGCGTGCTGGAGCGCGGGCAGCCACGCCATCCGATCGTGGAAGACGATGTGGTCATCTACGCGGGCGCCACCATTCTTGGCCGCATCACCATTGGCCGTGGCTCCGTGATCGGCGGCAACGTGTGGTTGACGCGTAGCGTGGCGCCGGGTAGCGTCGTGACGCAGGCGAAGTCTCATCAGGAGGTCGCTGGCGGGGCGTAAGCGTCGGCGGTCGTGTCAAAGCAGGGCAACTATCCCAGAACCGTAAACCAGGAACGCAGACATGGCAAAACATCAGGATTCACAGTTGGCGCTTGGCGATGCCGCCGCACGGCAGCTTGCCAATTCGACAAAGACGGTACCGCAGCTTTCGACTATCTCCCCGCGCTGGCTGGTGCATTTGCTGCAATGGCTACCGGTGGAAGCAGGTATCTATCGCGTCAACCAGGTCAAGAACCCCCAGGACGTCCTCGTCTCGTGCAGCCAGCGCGACGAGTCGGAACTGCCGACGACCTTTGTCGATTACGAGGAAAATCCACGCGAATACAACCTCAACTCCGTCACGACGGTGTTGGACGTGCATACGCGCGTGTCGGACCTCTACAGCAGCCCGCACGACCAGATCAAGGAACAGCTGCGCCTGACGATCGAGACGATCAAGGAACGCCAGGAAAGCGAACTCATCAACAATCCGGACTACGGCCTCTTGGCCAACGTTGCCGACGAACAACGCCTGTCCACGCTCACGGGCGCACCCACGCCGGACGACCTGGATGAGCTGATTACCAAAGTATGGAAGGAACCCGCCTTCTTCCTGACCCACCCGCTGGCCATTGCCGCGTTCGGCCGCGAATGTACGCGCCGGGGCGTTCCACCACCGACCGTAAGCTTGTTCGGCTCGCAGTTCCTTACTTGGCGCGGCATTCCGCTGATTCCCTCGGACAAGGTGCCGGTTGCGGACGGCAAGACCAAGATTCTGCTGCTGCGCACGGGCGAGAAGCGCCAAGGCGTGGTAGGCCTGTTCCAGCCCGGCCTGGCAGGTGAGCAAAGCCCGGGCCTATCGGTGCGTTTCATGGGCATCAACCGCAACGCCATTGCGTCCTATCTCATCTCGCTGTACTGCTCCTTGGCCGTGCTGACCGACGATGCGCTCGCAGTGCTCGATGACGTGGAGATCGGCAAGTTCCATGACTACCCAGATACCTACAAGTAACCCCATCGGCGGTGGGCCGAGCACCACGACCTGGCTGCCGGACGAGCGCGCGCTTGAGGCGATGGCGAACCAAGTGCTGGCGATGTTGCCGAGCCGGCAGAGCGACTTGGCGGAGCCACCCGCCTCGCCGCAACACGGTGTGTCGTTGGCAGGTAACGTGCCATCCATCCTGCCCAATGCCGTTACGCCCTCGGGCGTGCCAGACAACCTGGCGCAATCGGCACCCGCTTCGCTGGGCAATACCGGCGGCGTTGCCCAAGGCGTACCGGAGGCCTATGCCGCCAGCCTGCCCAGCATCGCGGCCCCGCATTTGGTCAGCGATGCCGCGCCGGCCGGCGTGCCCTCCACGCCCTACTACTTCCTGGGCGAAGCGAGTGCGCTGCAATCGGCACCGGCGGGTAGCCCAAATCTGCCGGCGGAAGACCGCGTCTCGGCGCGCAGCTTCGGCTTGCCCGGCGAGGATGCGCTGCGTGCCTTGCTAGTCGAAGATCGGGCTCCGGCGCCGACGGCACCTTCGTCCGGCTCGGCGGATTCCGGCAACTGGTTCTACTTTGCCGAACCGCGCCGTCCCGACCAGCGCGAGCTGGCGCCGCAAGTCAGCGCGCATCCTCAGTTTGACGTCAGCGCCGTCCGCCGGGACTTTCCCATCCTGCAGGAGCGCGTCAACGGCCGCCAGCTGATCTGGCTGGACAATGCCGCCACCACGCAGAAGCCGCAGGCGGTCATCGACCGGCTGGCCTACTTCTACGCGCATGAGAACTCCAACATCCACCGTGCCGCGCATGAGCTGGCGGCGCGGGCCACGGATGCCTACGAGGGCGCACGTGACAAAGTGGCACGCTTTCTTGGGGCATCGTCGAGCGAAGAGATCATCTTCGTTCGCGGCGCGACGGAAGCGATCAACCTGGTGGCCAAGACCTGGGGGGCGCAGCATATCGGCGCTGGCGACGAGATCGTCGTGTCGCACCTGGAACACCACGCCAATATCGTGCCGTGGCAGCAACTGGCGGCCGAGAAGGGCGCGCGCATCCGCGTGATTCCGGTCGACGACAGCGGCCAGATCTTGCTCGACGAATACCGCAAGCTGCTCAACGACCGTACCAAGCTGGTGGCGGTCACGCAGGTCTCCAACGCCTTGGGCACAGTTACGCCGATTGCCGACATCGTCGCACTTGCCCATAGCGTGGGTGCGAAGGCGCTGGTCGACGGCGCGC
>JAFAKZ010000117.1 GCA_019234745.1 Burkholderiales bacterium | reverse complement strand
GTCACTCACCCCGCCTCCCTGATGTTCGAGCTGGTCGACCGCGTCGAGGATTACCCGCGCTTCTTGCCCTGGTGCGGCGATACGGAAGTGCATCTGCGCGACGCCGATTGGACCATCGCCAGCGTGGGCATCGACTACCTGGGGCTGAAATCGGGCTTCACGACGGAAAACCGCAAGCAGGACGGCGTGATTACCATGGAATTGAAGGACGGCCCGTTCCGCAACCTCAACGGCGCCTGGCGCTTCACGGCTCTGGCGGACGACGCGTGCAAGGTGGAGTTCGAACTGGACTACGAGTTTTCCAGCAAGGCGCTGGAGGCCGTGATCGGCCCCGTCTTCAGCAAGATTGCCAGCACGTTCGTGGATGCCTTCGTGCGCGAAGCGGATCGGAGGCATGGATGAGCGCACCGACCATCCGTGTCGAGGTGGCGTATGCGACGCCCGAAAAGCAGTACCTGATAGGCCTGGATGTCGCAGTAGACACGACGGCCGAACAGGCGATCGAGCAATCCGGCATTCTGGCGACCTGCACGGAAGTCAATCTGTCGACCTGCAAGATAGGCATCTTCGGCCGTGCCTGCCACCTGTCAACGGCGCTACGCGAACACGACCGCGTGGAAATCTACCGGCCGCTGCTTGCCGACCCGAAAGACGCGCGCCGCAGCCGTGTGGCGGCCAAACGGCCGCCGCGCAAGCGCTAAGAACTGCTAGGGAGCGTACTTCGCCGCTTCGGCACACCACTTGTCCCGGTCCTCGCGCATCCGGTCCCGCGCTTGCTCCGTCCCATGCCCCTGGTAGACCTGCTTGTTGCCGTCGAGATCGGTAATCGTGACCATCGGCTTGCCGGCCGAGTCCGCAATTGCCTTGTTCATCGACTCGCAGTTCTTCGTTGCCACTTCTTTGGCGGCTGCTTCCTTGGCAGCCTTGTCCTTGTCGTCAGGCACCGCCCCGCCCGCATTCTTGACAACCACGGGCTCGGGCGGCAAACCACCTAAGCCATGCGAATTGTGCAGTGTCACCGACTGCGTCTTGTCCGTAGTCTGAGGGTGATCACTGAAGTGGACCTGTCCGTCGGCATCGACCCACTTGTACACCGCCGCCCCAGCAGGGACCGCCATAAAGAGCGCCAGTGCGCCCAGGCATGCTCGCTTCATGTAACGTCCTCTCATCCCAATTCTTCGCCCTGCATCGCCGCCAATGCCGCCGGCACCTCATCTTCGAAGCGCACGTGTTCGATCTCCACGAAGCGCTTGCTGATCTTTTCGCTGGTCGTGCGCACTTGCACGGCATCCTCGTGCGCTTGGCGGATATGCGTCGCCAAGCGCTCCATCCGCGCGTCGAAGCGGCGGAACTCTTCCGACAGTCGCGACAGCGCAGCCTTGATGATATGCACCTGGTGGCGCGTTTCAACGTCCTTGATCACGGCCCGCGCCGTATTCAACACGGCCATCATGGTCGTCGGCGAAACGATCCACACACGCTTGTTCATCGCATATTGAACGATCTCCGGTTGGTAGGCATGAATTTCGGCAAACACCGCCTCGGCCGGCACGAACATCACAGCGCCATCGGCAGTCTCGCCAGGCACGATGTACTTCTCAGCGATTGCGTCGACATGCTTCTTCACGTCGACCTTGAACTGCCGCTGCGCCATCAAGCGTTCCGCTTCGCCTACCTCGGCGCCATACATTCTGTGGTAGTTCTCCAGCGGGAACTTGGAATCGACGGCCACAGTGCCCGTCGGTTCGGGCAATTTGAGCAGGCAGTCGGCCCGCGTGCCATTGCCCATCGTAGCTTGGAACTGGTAGCTATCAGTCGGCAATACGTTCTTGACCAGGTGCTCCAGCTGCACTTCACCAAAGGCACCGCGCGAGCGCTTGTCGCCAAGCAGCTCCTGCAGGCTGACCACATTGCTGGTCAGGCCGTCGATCTTCTTCTGCGCCTCGTCGATGGTAGCAAGCCGTGCCAT
This sequence comes from Burkholderiales bacterium, assembly GCA_019234745.1. Lineage (GTDB taxonomy): Bacteria > Pseudomonadota > Gammaproteobacteria > Burkholderiales > Chitinimonadaceae > JAFAKZ01. Next base: position 1,045 of record JAFAKZ010000117.1, on the reverse strand, counting down.
CACATTGCTGAAGGTCTCGTTCGTCTTCTTGAAGCCTTCGTCCAGGCGCTCTGTGACCTTGCCGGAAATCTGCTCAAGGCGGCCCTCGACGGCCTTGGTAAGCGTCGCCATGCTGTGGGTCATCTGCTCGGTCGATGCGCGCAGCGTATTGAGCAGTAGCTCCTGTTGCGCCCTACCCTGGTCGCCAACCAGCTTGCTGACTGTCTCCAGCACTTCGTTGCGCAAGGCGTCCTGCTTTTGCTGTACCGACTGGGCAATCTCGGAGAGCTGCTTGGCAATCGCCTCGCGCAGGTCGGACTGCGCCTGATTGTGCGTCAGCTGCATGCGCTGCAGCGCATCGAGTTGGGCGATCTGCGCCTTTTGCAGGGCATCGTTCTGCGTCGTACGCAGCTGCTCCATGCCCACGCGCGTGTCTTTCAGCTCGGACGACACCGATTCGCGCAGACGGTCAAACGACTGGCCGATGCTGTCGCGCAGCCGGTCACCGGACTCGGCCAAGCTGGTGCGCAGCCGTTCGCTTTGCTCGGTAAAGCCCTGGTTCAGTGCTTCCGACTGCTTTTGCAAGCCATTTTGCAAATCCGCCAGCATGGCGCGGTGCCTGTCTTCAATCAGGTTCGCCAGCAGGTCGAGCGTTGAGCGTTGCGTCTGCGCCAGCTGGTTCAGGCGTATGACAACAAGGCCACCTGCGAGCAGTATGACCAGCGCAACGATGCCGAACAAGGTTTCGACCATGGATAAACACTCTCTGAGCCTGTTTATGATCTATTTGATGGGAGCGTTCAATTGGTGAGGGACGCATTGCCGCGTTGCGGCGCTTGCACAGGCGGCCAGCCTGGGCTGCGCACCGCGCCTCGCACTGCATCCCTTACCAATCGAACCCTTCGGGCAACCGCGATAACCGGCTGACTCCGTTGTTGCAGCTCCTTGCCGTGGGAACCACCACGACACGTCGCTGCGCCTAGTATTCAGCCGGTTCTCGCGGCTGCGCTCCCATCAAATAGATCATAAACAGGCTCCTGGATAACGCGGTTGGCGATGATACGCC
>JAFAKZ010000200.1 GCA_019234745.1 Burkholderiales bacterium | reverse complement strand
GGAGAGCATGGGCCGGCGTCCCCGCCGACCCACGACGAGTACGCTCAGGCGATCAGTTCCTGCACGACGTCGCCATGCACCGTGGTCGCGCGCTCGGCACGGCCGTCGTGCATGAAGATGAGCTTCTTGTGATCCAGGCCCAGCAGGCTCAGCACCGTGGCCTGCAGGTCGTAGGTATCCACTTCGCCGCTCACGGCACGCAGGCCAATCTCATCCGTCGCACCATGCGTGTAGCCGGCCTTGGCGCCGCCGCCTGCGATCCAGCTCGTATAGCCCCACGGGTTGTGGTCGCGGCCGTCGCCCGTCTGGCCATACGGTGTACGGCCGAACTCGGAGGTCCATACCACCAGGGTCGAGTCCAGCAGCCCGCGCTCCTTGAGGTCGGCCAGGAGGCCGGCGATCGGCTTGTCCACGGCACGCGACATGGCGGCGTGGTTCTTTTCCAGGCTGTTGTGCGCGTCCCAATCGCCGTATTTCTTGTCGCCGGAGCCAGAGATCACGTGCACGAAGCGCACGCCGCGTTCGACCAGCCGGCGCGCCCGCAGCAGATTGGTGCCGTACTCGCGGCTGATTTCGTCGTCCAGGCCATAGGCCGTCTTCGTCTTGGCGGACTCCTTGCTGAGATCGACTGCTTCCGGTGCCGACGACTCCATGCGGTAGGCCAGGTCGTAGCTGCGCGCACGTGCGGCCAGTTCCGTATCGCTGGGGTAGTGCGCGGCGTGTTCGGCATTGATCTGCTGCAGCAGGTCGAGCGTGGCGCGCTGCTCATCCGCCGTAACAAGCGGCGGGCGATCGAGGTTGAGAATGGGCGAGTCGCCCTGGCGAAACGCCGTACCCTGGTACACGGCAGGCAGGAAGCCTGAACTCCAGATCACCTGCCCACGGCCGCCGCCCGCGTTGCTGTTGCCGGTAGGCAGTACCACGAAAGGCGGGAGATCGGGATTCGCCGCACCCAGCCCATAGGTAATCCACGCCCCCAAGGACGGACGCCCCGGCACCAGCGCGCTGGTATGCAGCTTGAGCGAGGAGATCACATGCGTGCTGCCCTCGGTCTTGCTGCCCTTGATGAAGGCGATCTTGTCCGCATGGGCCGACAGGTTGGGCAGCAGATCGGAGAACCACGCACCGCTGTCGCCATACTGCTTCCAGGTACGGTTGCTGGCGAACAGGGCACCCACGCCGCCATCGGTCGCTGTCTTCAGGCCCTTGCCGAAGGATTCCGGCAGCGGCTTGCCATGCAGCTTGACCAGCTCGGGCTTGTAGTCGAACAGGTCAAGCGAACTCGGCGCGCCGGCCATATGCAGCCAGATCACCGCCTTAGCCTTGGCAGGAAACGGTGGCGCCTTCGGTGCCAGCGGATCGTCGATCTCGGCAGCACTTGCCACGCCAATCAGGCCACCGCCGACCAAGCTGTAGGCGGCCAGCCCGCCCAAACCGTAGCCGCTTGCTTTCAGAAAATCCCGACGCGATTTGATGCTCATGATCTTGAGTCCCTTGGTATGGTTGGGTCAGAAGCGATAGACGAATTCGTTGGAATTGGCGACGGCGTGCACCAGGCTGACGAAGGCGCTGGCGCGCGCCTGGCGGGCAGCCTCCTTGCTGCCGGGCAGCTTGTCGGCGTCAGCCTGCTGGGCCTCGCTCTCCGCCTCGTCATCGGCCCCCGCAGCACCGGCAATAGGCTTCTTGGCGCCTGTCTTGAGGAACTGCGCGAACGCCACCTTTTCGACGTGGTCGGCCGGCCGGCCGTAAGCTGCCTGGTAGAGTTTGTCCAACTCCGGCTCGATGGCGGGGTTGTCGCCATAGCCTTCGGGCAGCGCCACCTTCTTGCCCTTCTCGATCCGCGCCAGCGAAATCTTCTGCTGCTTGTCGAGGAAGGCGGTCAGGCGAGCCTTTTCGCTCTTATTGGGTGCGCGGCTGTAGAGAATCTCGTAGAGCCGGTCGAGTTCTGCCGATTCATTGTCGCCGACGTCCTTGCGTACTCGCCCGGCCAGGGCTTGCGACCACTGGAACACGAGGTCGTTGTTGACCAGCGCCAGCGCCTGCGGTGCCGTCGTCGTCACCTCGCGCAGCTGATGCACGCTGTTGGGATTGGCCCCGTCGAAGGTATCGATGAGCGGATAGGGCGAGTTGCGGCGGATAAACACGTAGACGCTGCGACGGTAGTAATCGTGCGGGTCGTCCGAGGTCTTCCAGAAATCGCTGGCGTTGAGCGCCGCATTGAAGTTCTTCGGCACAGGCGGGAAGACCGATGGCCCGCCACGCTTCTCGTTCAGCAGGCCTGCGGCGTAGATCAGTGAATCACGAATCTCCTCGGCGTCCAGGCGTTGGCGCGGGAAGGCCCACAGCAGCTTGTTTTCCGGGTCCGCGGCGTGCGCGTCGGCGCGCTCGTTCGAGGCTTCGCGATAAGTGCGCGACAGCAGGATATCGCGCTGCAGGTGCTTGACGTCCCAGCCGCTGCTGACGAAATCGCCGGCCAGCCAGTCGAGCAGCTGCGGATTGCTGGGCTTGGCGCCCATCTTGCCGAAGTCGCCCACCGTTTCGATGATGCCGTGCCCGAAATACTGCGACCACACGCGGTTCACAAATACGCGCGCCGTCAGCGGGTTGTCCGCACTCGCAATCCAGTTCGCCAGCGCCGAGCGACGGCCGGATGATGTCGCCGTTGGCGTGATCACCGGCTGTTTATCGCCCAGCAAGGCCGGGGTGCCCGGTTGTACTTCTTCGAGATGGCGGTCGTAGATGCCGCTCGCCAGCACATAGGTGGGCGGCGAATCGGCGTGACCCAGCTCGCTCATGGCCGAGATATAGCCTGGCGCCTTGGGCTTGAGGTAGTCGAACTCCTTGAGCTGCGCCTCCAGCTTCTGGTACTTGGCGTAGCCTTCCTTGTCCTTGGTCTTCAGATCACGCACCGCGTTGCGCGTGCGGCCCGACAGCGTCCACAGGCTGCGGTGGTAGACCCAGCG
>JAFAKZ010000499.1 GCA_019234745.1 Burkholderiales bacterium | reverse complement strand
CTGATTGCCAGCCATATCGAGCGCCTTGGTCCGGAAAACGTGACGCTAGTGGGCAGCTCGTTGGGCGGTTTCTATTCCACTTGGGCATCGAGCCGCTACGGCTGCAGCGCCGTGTTGATCAACCCGGCCGTGCGCCCGCACCGCCTGTTGGCGGCCTACCTTGGGCCGCAGCAGAATATGTATACGGGCGAGCGTTACCTGCTCGAAGCCAGTCATACCGATGAGCTTGCCCGACTGGAGCCGGCGGCAATCGACCCGTCGCGCTTCTGGTTGCTGGTCGAGACGGCTGACGAGACGCTCGACTACCGCGATGCGGTGCGTTACTACGCGGGGGTGCGGCAGACCGTCGTCCAGGGCGGCGACCATAGTCTGCAGTGCTGGGGCGAGTTGCTGCCGGAAGTGGTGACCTGGGCGGGCATCAACGCTTGAAGCGTTATCCCGAAGGTCGGAAAGGCGAAACGCCTTCCGACGCACTACCTACCTTGAATCCAAAGAAAAAGCCCGGCGCAAGCCGGGCTTTCTCATTGCGCTGCACGCCTTACTGCGTCTTATCCGCCGCCGCGTGCTTGGCTGCGCCGGCGAAGTCGCCCGCGTAGATCTGTACGAAGTGATCGAGGTCGACGTACTTGCGCAGGGCCGCATTGACCTGTTCCACCGTGGCGGCCTTGATCTTCGCTTCCTTCTCCGCGGTGTAGGTCATGGTGCGGCCGATCTCTGCCTGGTTGGCCAACTGGTTTGCCAGCGAGCCATCCTGCGTGCGAGCCACCGTTGCGTCCTGCAGCATGCCGCTCTTCGCTTCCGCCAGCTCCTGCTCAGTGATACCGTCCTTCAGGATGGTGGCCAGTACCTCGCTCATGCCGGATTTCAGCTTGTCCAGGTTTTGCGGCGCATAGATGGCGTACATGCCGATGCTGCTGTTCGCCTCATAGGGATTGGGCGCCAACCAGGAGCCCGCACCGTAGCTGATGCCATCCTTCTGGCGTAGGCGGTCAATGATGCGGCTCTTCAGGGCGCCGCCGCCGAGGATGCGGTTGGCCAGTGCCAGCGCCGCGAAATCGTCCGCCGTGTCCTTGGCCGGTACGGCGATGGAGGCCATATAGAAGGCGTTAGCCTTGTCCGGCGTTTCCAATTGTTGCGTGGCGGACTTGGTCGCGCGATAGGGTTCCGTCACATGCGTATAGCCGACGCCGCTCTTCCAGTCGCCGAACAGCGCCTTGATCTGCGCGGACGTGGCTGCTTCGTCGAAGTCGCCGACCAGGGCGAAGTCGGCGTGGTCCGTGCCGTAGAAGCGAGTGTGGAAGGCCTTGATGTCGGCCAGCTTGACCGCCTTCACACCGTCAATCTGTTCGTCGAAGGTCTCGGCGTAGCGCACGTCGCCCTTGGAATAGGGGTTGTCGTAGCGCGACAGCGTGTTCTGCGCGACGGCGTCGGGCTGGTGGCGCTGCTCCTCGATGCCCGTGGTCCATTCGTTCTTGAACTGGTCAAGCTCGGTGGCCGGGAAAGTGGGCTTGCGCAGCACGTCGTGCAGCAGTGCCAGGAACTCGGGCAGGCGGTCGCGCCGCGTTTCGAAGCTGATATTGACCTGGTCGCTGCCGCCGTGGATGTTCAGCTTGGCCTTCAACTCTTCCAGCTTGTCGGCGATCTGCTTGCGGTCGAGCTTGCCGGCGCCGCGCATCAGCATGGCGGCCGTGGCTTCTGCTACCTGCTTCTTGCCCGCCAGCGTCTTCTCGTCGCCGAAGTGCAGCGTCAGTTCGCCATTGACGGTATTGCCGCGCGTCTTCTTGGGTAGTTCGATCAGGCGCATGCCGTTGGCAAGCGTCGTGCGCGTGGTGCGCTTCTCGATGTTCGCCGGGCTGGGGTCGAAGTTCTCGCCCGCAGCGACCGCTTCGTGGCCCTTGTAGTCCTTCACCAGGGCTGCCACGTCAACGGCGGCCGGCATGGTGGCGCGGTCGGGCTTGTCGGTGGGGATGAACTCGCCGTAGGTGCGGTTCGATGCCTTCAGGTAGTTCTCCGCCACGCGCTCGACATCCGCCGTGGTCAGCGCTTCGATCCGGTCGCGGTCGAGGAAGAACAGGCGCCAGTCGCCTACGGCTATCGATTCCGACAGGCGCACCCCGAATTGCACAGGGTCGTTCAGCGTCTTTTCGAAGTCGTTGAGCAGCTGCGTCTTGGCACGCTTGAGTTCCGCTTCCGTGATCGGCTGCTTCTTGATGTTCTCCAGCACGTCGATCAGCGCCTTGCCCGCCTTGTCGCGCGACTGCTGCTTGTTGAGCGTGCTCAGGAACAGGATATAGCCGGGGTCGTGCAGGCCCATGGGCTCTGCATCGACGCTGGCGGCCAGCTTCTTTTCGACCAGTGCCTTGTACAGGCGGCCGTTGGGCGTGTCGCCCAGGATCTGCGCCAGGGCCTGCATGGCGGGGAAGTCGGGGCTGGCTGCCGCCGAGATATGGTAGAGCGTGCCAATCAGCTGGGTATCGCCCACGCGCGACAGCGCAACGGAGCGGGCGCCGTCCTGCACGGGCTCGACCGTCCACATGGGTTCAAGCGTGCGGGTCGGCTTGGGGATGCTGCCGAAGTACTGGCCGATGCGCTCCAATACCTTGGCCTCGTCGAACTTGCCCGTGACGATCAGCACGGCATTGTCCGGCTGGTAGAAGTTGCGGTAGAAGGCCTGCAGGTGCTCGATATTGACGTTTTCCACGTCGGCGCGCGCACCGATGGTGTCCTTGCCGTAGCTGTGCCATTCGTAGGCGGCGGCGGCCATCTTCTCCCACAGGATACGGGTAGGGCTGTTCTCGCCCATTTCCATCTCGTTGCGCACCACCGTCATTTCGCTATCGAGGTCGCTGCGCCAGATATTGGAATGGACCATGCGGTCCGCTTCCATCTTCAGCGCCCAATCCAGGTTGTCGTCGCTGGCGGCGAAAGTCTCGAAATAGTTCGTGCGGTCGAACCAGGTGGAGCCGTTGAAGCGCATGCCGCGCTTGGCGAATTCCTGCACGATGGTCTTGCCCGGCAGGCTGGGCGTACCCTTGAACACCAGGTGCTCCAGCAGGTGGGCCATGCCCGTCTCACCGTACTTCTCCATGCGGCTGCCGACTTGGTAGGTCACATTCACCGTCGTGGTGGGCTTGGATGCATCCGGCGCCAGCAGTACGCGCAGGCCGTTGGCCAGGCGGTACTCGGTAATGCCTTCGATCGAGGTGAACTTGACCGCTGTGGCCGGCTGTTCGGCGGCGACCGTAGCCGCCGGTGCCGCCGCGGTTTCGGCAAAGGCAGGTGGCGCGAAACAGAAGCCGATGGCCAGGCAGACGGGAGTGAGGCTAAAACGCATGGTATCTCCAGGTATATTGCTGCTCAACGCATGAGGTGACTCTTAGGATTGCGCTGCGCATGATAACGATCGGGGCGCAGCACGCATACGGGCGTGCGACAAGCTGTCGTCAATAGGGATAAACAGCAACAATCGTGCGTTGAGAGGGTGCAGACTGTCGAAAGTTCCGTGCTCAGGGCACACCGGCCATGGCCTTGAGCGTACTGCCGGTGGCGCGACAAATTCGCCATTCCGGCATCACGGTGGCGCCTAGTGTGCGGTAGAAATCGAGCGCGGGCGTGTTCCAGTCCAGCACGGCCCATTCGAAGCGGCCGCAGCCGCGCGCCACGGCACGCCCGGCGACCTCGCGGAACAGTGCTTCGCCGATGCCGTTGCGGCGGTACTCGGGCAACACGAACAGATCTTCCAGGTAAAGGCCAGGTTTGGCCAGGAAGCTGGAGTAGTTGTGGAAGTACACGGCAAAGCCCACAGCGTGTGGCAATCCGTTGCGTTCTACTTCGGCTACCAGGGCCTCAACATAGGGGCGATCGCCGAACATATGGTCGTGCAACTGGTCAACGGTGCCCGTGCAAAGGTGGGTGAGCTTTTCGTAGACGGCCAGCTCATGCACCAGGTGGTGGATGGCTGGCGCGTCGCCTGGGCGCGCGTCGCGTACGGTAAAGGCGACCTTCATGCTGCGCCTCCCGTCAGTTGCGCGCGCAGTGTCTCGGGCAGGGGTACGGATTTGCCCGCGGCGTAATCGCACCAGACCACGACGGCCTCTGCTTCGGCTGCGATCTCATCGGGCCTGTCGTCACGCATGATGCGGTGGCCCATGGTAAAGCTGCTATTGCCGATCTTGCTCAGGTAGGTCTCGACACGGATGTCGCAGGGGTATACGAGCGGGGCGCGGAACTGGCAACTGGTGCCGGCCAGGATGGCGCCGACAGCGACGTCGCCGCGCAGGCTCCAGCCATGCTCTTCCAGCCAGCGCACGCGCGCTTCTTCGAGGAAGCGGAAGTAGAGCGTGTTGTTCAGATGCCCCAAGGCATCCATATCGCCCCAACGCATGGGAAACACATCGACGGACAGCGGGGCGCTCATGAGGGAAATAGTCCTTATCGGCGAGGTTATTCGATCACCTGCTAGATTATCGATGTCTGTGTAAATGTCCAAGTATGGAGCGGCACATGCCGCGCAATATTTTTTGCTTCCATATAATGAGGGCAAATTTCGGGAGCCAAGCCATGTCCGTGATCGACCTCGCCCAAACCGCCATCTGTCCCGCTGCCAATGTCCATGCCTTGTTCCTGTCCTTCGACCGGAAGGCCGGTGCCGACGCTACACAGACGCGCCGCGCGATTGGCCAACTGGCACAAGCGCTGGATGGCTGGATCGCGCTCGATGCCAGCGCCCGTTCGAGCTGGGTCATCGGTGTCGGTAGCGAGGCCTGGGACGATTTGGCCGACGCTGCCCGTCCGCGCGAGCTGGCATCGTTCCCGCAATTCGACGACGCCGTGGCGCCCCTGCCCAATACGCCTCATGCACTCTTTCTGCACCTGCGCAGCGAGCGCGAGGACCTGTGCTTCGAAGCGGGCGAGTTGGCGCGCTCGACCTTGGCGGACGTGGCCGACTTGATCGACGCCGTACCCTGCTTCCGCTATATGGGCGGGCGCGATATGACCGGCTTTGTGGACGGCACGGAAAACCCCACGCCGGACGAACGCCCCGGTGTGGCCCTGGTGGACGACGATGCACCGTTCGATGGCGGCAGCTATCTGCATGTACAGCGCTTCGTGCACGACCTGGCACGCTGGCAGACCTTGCCCGTGCCGATCCAGGAGCGGGTGATCGGCCGGACCAAGGCGGATGACGAGGAGATGGACGACGAGCAGAAGCCGCCCACGGCCCATATTGCCCGCGTGGTGATTGAAGAAGACGGCGAGGAGCTGTCCATCGTGCGCCAGTCCTTGCCCTACGGTACGGTGGGCGGCGAGCGCGGCCTGTATTTCATCAGCTATTGCAAGTCGCCGCGCCCATTCACCCTGATGCTGGCGCGCATGTATACGCGCCGCGACGGGCCGAGCGATCACCTGCTGCAGTTCACGCGGGCCGTAACGGGCGCCGCCTACTTCGTGCCGCCGCGGGCGATGCTTTCCAACTGGTCGGATGCATGAAGCGTGTTCATTCGCCCCTAAGCCCGTGTTTCGCTTAGAATTGCGCGGTTTGCCTTTCTGAATAATCGAGTTGCCATGCCTGTCCTGATTTGCGGTTCCGTTGCGTACGACACCATCATGGTCTTCCCCGACCGTTTCAAGCACCACATCCTGCCGGACAAGGTGCATATGCTGTCCGTATCCTTCCTGGTGCCGGAAATGCGCCGCGAGTTCGGCGGCTGTGCGGGCAATATCGGCTACAACCTGCACCTCTTGGGCGGCGAGCCCATCATCATGGCGACCGTGGGCCAGGACTTTGCGCCCTATGCCGAGCGCCTGAGCAAGCTAGGCATTCGCCAGGACTGCGTGCGCGTGCTGCCCGACCAGTTCACGCCGCAGTGCTTCATAACCACCGACCTGGACGACAACCAGATCACCGCCTTCCACCCGGGCGCCATGAGCCGCTCGAACGACAACCGCTTCGACCATGTGGCAGGCATCACGCTCGCCATCATTGGGCCGGATGGCCGCGACGGCATGCTGGCGCGTGCACGTGAACTGAAGGCGGCCGGCATCCCCTTCATCTTCGACCCGGGCCAGGCTATGCCGCTGTTCTCCGGCCCCGAGTTGCTGGAATTCCTCGCCAACGCCGACTACCTGGCCGTGAACGACTACGAGGCGGCGCTGATGGCCGAGAAGACGGGCAAGAGCCTGACCGAGATAGCCGGCATGGTGCGCGCTGCCATCGTTACGCGCGGCGGCGAAGGCTCGACCATCTACGCCGACGGCCAGGAACACACGATTCCTCCGGCCAAGGCAGCCGCCGAACTCGACCCGACCGGTTGCGGCGACGCCTACCGTGCCGGGCTCCTTTTCGGCATCGAGCGCGGCTGGGATTGGCCGACGACGGGCCGCCTGGCCTCGCTCTTGGGCGCGATCAAGATCGCCTCGCGCGGCGGCCAGAACCACCAGTTCACCCGCGCCAGCTTGACCGAGGCCTATCGCCAGGCATTCGGCAGCGAACTCCCTACCTGGTAAGCGCCATGCAATTCCCCCGCCTACGCACACAGCGCCTCGCTCTCGACATCGTCGAGCGAAGCGACCTGGCGGGGGTGTATCGCATCTATTCCAATGCCGAGGTCATGCGCTACTGGTCCTACACGCCCTGGCAGTCCTTCGAGCAGGCGGAGGCCTGGTTTGCCCGCGTGGAGGGCTATCACGCCGAGGGCGATACGCTGCAGTTCGTCATCAAGCGCCTGCCCGAGCT
>JAFAKZ010000367.1 GCA_019234745.1 Burkholderiales bacterium | reverse complement strand
CCTGGGCGGCAGCCTGTTCGACAGCGTGCGTACGGATATGAAGATCTACCAGGAGGAAATCTTCGGCCCCGTGTTGTGCGTGGTGCGCGTGGATAGCTACGAGGAGGCGGTGCGCATCACCAATGCGCATGCCTATGGCAACGGTACCGCCATCTTCACGCGCGATGGCGACGCGGCGCGCGACTTCGTGGCGCGCATCCAGGTTGGCATGGTGGGCGTGAACGTGCCTATCCCCGTGCCTATGGCCTTTATGAGCTTCGGTGGCTGGAAGTCGTCGCTATTTGGCGACCACCACGCCTACGGCGCGGAAGGCATACGCTTCTATACGCGACTGAAGACGGTGACCGCACGCTGGCCGCAGTCGATACGCTCGGGGGCGGAGTTTATGATGCCGACGATGAGGTAGGGGAGGCGACGTAATCGTGCGGCATAACAGCTGGAGGGTGTTATGCCGCGATAATCGTTTATCGCGCTAGTTCGTCAAATTCGTGGCGCGCGAACAATGATTGCCGACATGCTGCCACCTACAGCCATTGCGACGAACGAGACGGGTAACCCGAGTAACCATTGCACGACAGTGACACCAAAGGCGAGATTGCATAGACTGGCCAGCCAAACACCAATAGCGACGTACGTTAAATGCGTCCAACGCGCTTGAGGAGTAAGGCAGCCGGAAATAAAGTAGCCAACAATGCTGAACACGATATTGGAGATGGAAATCATCATCATGAACTTCGCCTGATCTACGTTTAGATGCGCGAAGGAAATGGAGAATCCGATGACGAATCCGCTAAGAAATGTCAGCGCCATTACAATGATAACGTCGCGAATTACCGTTCTTAATCTAATGGGTGAGGCCTGTTCGGCGTAGGACGATTCATAGACATTGGACATGATTTGCTTTCGAGAAATTACGATTGATAGATTAAGTACTGAATCAATTTGAAGGTATACGTAAATAGTGACCCAAAGTATCTACCATTTCGGCATCGCCGCAATCAGCCGCGTCGCGTCCTCAGCCGGCAGCGGCTTGGCGAAGTAATAGCCCTGCGCGCAGTCGCAGTTCATATCGCGTAGCGCCTGCAGCTGCTCTATCGTCTCCACGCCTTCCGCGATCACGCTCATGCCCAGGTTGCGTGCCAGCAGCACGATGGCGCGGACGATTTCGCGGCTGCCGCGGTCGTCTACGATGCGGCGCACGAAGGAGCCGTCGATCTTCAGCACGTTGGACGGGAAGCGGTGCAAGTAGGACAGTGACGAGTAGCCCGTTCCGAAGTCGTCCATCAGGATCTGCATGCCACGGGTACGGATCGCATCGAGCATGCCGATGGTCGCCTCCGTGTTCTCCATCAGGATGCTTTCCGTGATCTCCAGCTCCAGCCGGGAAGGTTCGATGCCGGCGGCGTTGATAGCGGCGTCGATCTGCTCGATCAGGTCGGCCTGGTTGAACTGCTTGCCGGACAGGTTGACGCTGATGCGCAGGAAGGTGTCGGGAAAGCGCTTCTGCCAGGCGGCGATCTGTTGGGCGGATTCTTCCAGCATCACGCGGCCGATGGGGTTGATCAGGCCGATTTCCTCGGCCAACGGGATGAACTCCGCCGGGCTGACCAGGCTGCCGTCGTTGCGCCGCCAGCGCACCAGGGCCTCGAAAGCGACGACCAGGCCTGTGTTCAGGTCCACGATGGGCTGGTAGAAGGGAATGAACTCGCTTTCCGCCAGGGCCCGGCGCATCTCCTGTTCCATCTTGAGCGCGCGCAGCATGGAGCCCTGCATGGCGCGGTCGAATACTTCGTAGCGGCGACGGCCGTGTTGCTTGGCGCGGTGCATGGCCGTATCGGCGTCGCGGATCATCTCTTCCGGGTGCGAGTAGCCGCCCGAGGACAACGCGATACCTACCCGCGCACCGGGGTAGATCTCATGGCCTTCGATATCGATGGGTTTGGCCAGCTCGGCCAGCATGATTTCCGTGAAGCGCAGGGCCTCGGCCGGGTCGTCGATGTCGTCGAGCAGAATGGCGAATTCATCGCCGCCGAAGCGCGCGACCACATCGCCGGGGCGCTGCACCTGCGTGAGGCGCTCGGCCGTTACGCCTAGGATGCGGTCTCCCGTGGTATGGCCGAAGCTGTCGTTGATATAGCGGAAGCGTTCCAGGTTCAAGCACAGCACGGCACACAGGTAGCCACCATCGCGCGTGGCGTGGCCGAGCGCAAAGCCGAGGAAGTCGGTAAACATGGCCCGATTCGCCAGCCCGGTGAGATTGTCGTGCAAGGCGTCGTATAACATCTGCTCTTCCGCCGCCTTGCGCTCCGTGATGTCAGTGAGCGACCCGGCCATGCGATAGGCCAGGTTGGTCGTGGTGTCGAACAGGGCCATGCCGCGCGTCAGCACCCAGCGCCAGGAGCCATCCTTGTGGCGTAGGCGGTGCTCCGCTTCGAAGTGCGGCGACTCGTTGCGCAAGTGTTGCACCAGTTTGGCGCGCAGCGCTTCCGATTCGTCTGGGTGCGCCATGGAGAGCCAGCTTTCCGGCAAGGCATCGCACAGCTCGTCTTCCGCGTAGCCCAGCATCGCTTTCCAGCGCGGCGAGAAGTAGATGCGGTCCTCGCGGATATTCCAGTCCCACAGGCCATCGTTGGCGCCGCGGATGGCCAGCTCGTAGCGTTCCTGGCTCTCGCGCAGGGCCGCTTCCGCAATGCGCTTGGCGCGCCGGTTGTCCGTTTCGCGCAGTTCGCGCTCCACGACGCTGGCGAGCCGCTTGAGGTGGGTCTTGAGGATGAAGTCGTTGACGCCCGCCTTCATCATCGCCACGGCTGATTCTTCGCCGATGGTGCCCGTCACCACGATGAAGGGGACGACAAGGCCCGTTTCCTGGAAGACCTTCAGCGCCTCGTGCGCCGAAAACTGGGGCATCGAGTAGTCCGACAGCACCAGGTCCCACTCGTTTTTCGTGATGACGTCGCGCATGGCCTCGGCCGTGTCGACGCGGACATAGTCGACCTCGAAGCCTTGACGGCGCAGGGCAAGGATGTTGAGCAGCGCGTCGTCTTCCGAGTCGTCGACGACCAGGACACGTAGCCGCGTTGGCAGTGGGCTGGGTGATTCCGCCATATGTCTT
>JAFAKZ010000108.1 GCA_019234745.1 Burkholderiales bacterium | reverse complement strand
CGCATCGGCTGCGGGCAGGTCGGCTGCCTGATCCAGCGTCAAGATCGGCGGCTCGCCCTCCGTGTCGGACTTCGGCACTTGCTCTGCCGACGCCGCTTGCTCGATTGGCGGCTCAGACAATACGACAGCCTCTGGTGTCGGCTCAGTGGGTGCCGACTCAACAGGTGCTAGCGACAGCGTCGACACGGGCTCTGCCTCCGCCGGGACCGCTGGCGCAGCCGCCTGTTCCTCGTCGAAACTCAGCGAGGGAAACTCCACGGGAGCGGCAGAAGCCGGTACGGCAGCGGCCTCCGGCGCGGCAGCGGGCTGTTCGCCCGCCTCGCCCCCCTGACCGTTACGCTCCGCCTCCAGCCGCTTGCGCTTGGCTTCTTCGGCCTTTTTCAATGCATCGAGCAACAGGCTCATGCCTCAGCCTCACTTGACCGGCAGGCCCGTGCGGGCAGCGGAAATCTCGTCTTCCGAATGCTGGAAGTACTTGTCGTCGGGCAGGTACTGGCGATATTGCTTCATGTCGCCATCCAGGCTCGCCTCATTGATGATCACGGGGCGCAGAAAAATCACCACCTCCGTCTTGGTGGACACATCGTCGCGCGTGGCGAATGCATCGCCGATGCCCCAGGGCAGGCGCGACAGGATGGGTACGCCCGTGCGGTTGTTCTTGATCTGGTCCTGTATCAAACCACCCAGGATGGCGGTCTGCCCATCGGCTAGCTTGAGCGTGGATTCCATCTCGCGCACCTGGATCTGCGGCACCAGGCTCTGCACGGACTGCGCCGACGGATTCAGGGCCTGCACGATGGCCACGGCCGGGTCGGGCACGTAGCCCGTGATGCGACTGATGGTGGGGCGCACATTGAGCGAGATCGTGTTGTCGTCGGCGATCTGCGGCGTCACGCTCATCACCACGCCTACGGGCACCGTATTGAGCGTACTGGAATAGGTATTGACCTGCGCCGTCGTCGTCGTGGCTGCCTGGATATTCACCTGAAGGGTGAAGTAAACGGTCTCGTCCACCACCTTGAGCAGCGCCGTCTGGTTGTTCAGCGCCATCAGCTTGGGGCTGGACAGGATCTTCGTCTTGCCAAACTGCTCCAGCGCCTTGACGCTGGCGCTGATGCTGGCGCCGCCGAACAGGCCGCTGGCCGCCTTGGTATAGGTCAAGAGCGTATAGGGCAGCTGTGCGAAGGTCGTGTTGCCGATGGTTTCCTGCGTGTAGTTGATCCGATTGTCTCCAGACGTGCCGTCTGCATTCTTCTTGAAGATGCTCCAGTCCACACCGGTCTGGTATTCATCGTTCAGCGTGACTTCGGCGATGGTCGCCTCAATCAGCACCTCGCGCCGCGCGCCAGCCAGCACGCGGTCGAGGTATTCCTGAATCTTGGCGTGCTCGCGGCTGGTGGCGTTCACCGTCAACACGCCCGTCTCCGGATTGGCGATCACATCGGTCTGGTCCTGCGCCTGGGTACCCGTCGCGCCAGCCGCTCCACCCTTGCCGGCCGCAGCACCATTACCCAATACCATCGACAGCAGCTGCGGCGCGCCCGCACCGGCGCCGGCCAGCGATTGCGCTGCCTTCAGCCGCTCTTCTTTCTGCTTGCGTTCCTCGTCCGCCTTCTGCTCGGCCACCTCGGTATTACGGCGCTCCTCGTCCTTCTGCTCCAGCGCCTCCCGCGCCTGCTTTTCCTCGGCGGAGACGCGACGCGTCGCCGCGATGATGTCCTTGACGTTCTGCGTCAGGTGCTCCCAGAACTTGTTGTCGGACGTATCTGTCACCTTCGTGCTGGAGTCATTGTCGCCCGTGGTGCCGATGGGGCCATTCGTCTTGCCCACGGAGGTCGCGATATTGAACGCGCTGGTCGTCGAGCGGCTCATATTCACGTAGTCGACCTTGTAGGTCTTGATGTACGGACGATCCGGCACCACGGTCAGCACGCCATTGGTCAAGGTGTAGCGCATGTCGATCTGGTTCGACACGCGATCCAGTATCTGCGGCAGCGTCTGGTTCAGCGCGTTCAGCGTCACCGTACCGCTGATCAGCGGGTGCACGTCGAGATTGAGCTTGGCATCGCGCGCCAGCGCG
>JAFAKZ010000089.1 GCA_019234745.1 Burkholderiales bacterium | reverse complement strand
GGCGGCTCCATCATGGCCAAGTGGTGCCTAGCGCACCACAAGGAGAATTTCCTCTACACGCACTTCGAGGAAATCTGCGAGATCATGAAGGCCTACGACGTCAGCTTCAGCCTGGGCGACGGCCTGCGCCCGGGTTCGGGCTGGGATGCCAACGACGACGCGCAGTTGGGCGAGTTGAAGACGCTGGGCGAACTCACGCAGGTCGCCTGGAAGCACGAAGTGCAGACTATGATCGAAGGCCCGGGCCACGTGCCCATGCAGCTGATCAAGGAAAACATGGACCTGCAGCTGGAATGGTGCGACGAAGCGCCCTTCTACACGCTGGGGCCGCTGACCACCGATATCGCGCCGGGCTACGACCATATCACCAGCGCCATCGGCGCCGCCCAGATCGGCTGGTACGGCACCGCCATGCTCTGCTACGTCACGCCCAAGGAGCACCTGGGCCTGCCGGACAAGCAGGACGTGAAGGAAGGCATCATGGCCTACAAGATCGCCGCGCACGCGGCCGACTTGGCCAAGGGCCACCCGGGCGCGCAGATCCGCGACAACGCGCTGTCGAAGGCGCGCTTCGAGTTCCGCTGGGAAGATCAGTTCAACCTGGGCCTGGACCCGGACCGCGCGCGTGAATACCACGACGAGACGCTGCCCCAGCAGGGCGCCAAGGTGGCGCACTTCTGCTCCATGTGCGGCCCGCACTTCTGCTCCATGAAGATCACGCAGGACGTGCGCGACTTCGCTGCCAAGCAGGGCATAGACGAAGCGGAAGCGCTGGAGAAGGGCATGGAGATCAAGTCCATCGAGTTCGTGAAGCAGGGCGCGCAGGTGTATCACAAGGCGTGATGACGGCCTGAATGCCGATTCCGCACCCCGGTCTAGCGCCCGCTACGCCGGGGTGCGGTGTTTTTGGCGTCTTGGTCTTTTTACCGTTTATGCGCTGACCAACGGTGGTGTGAGCTTATCCACAGCGGTGTCGAGATTGCGTCACCCCTGGTGATGCTGCTTTCCACCTGCCCCATCTCCCACTCAGTACAAGCGTTGGTGCGGTTTTCGCTCAGACGAGAAGTGGTTGTGCAGCCTAAGTTTTCTTAGTGCGACTTCATCTCGACCGCGACGACGCCTCTCCCTACCCGCAGCCCAGGTGCTTCTGTCAGGAATCACCTGCATGTGAGCCAAAGGGGCACTTCCATGTCAATGCCATTGGCATTTTGTTCACCCGTCAGTAGGTAAGTACCAGCATGGACGCCCCCTGCGCGATCCTCTAGAGTTCATGCATAAAGTCTTATGGAGCAACAGGTTTGGCGCCAATCCTGGCGCACACCGGCATCACGAAACATGATGAAGTCCCTGCTACAGATCCTGTCCAGCCCGTTCGCCGGCATCAAGGTCGGCGAGGGCGATGTGCGTCCGCTGCTGGTGCAGCGCATCGAGGCGGCCGAGGCCCAGCCCCTGGTGACGGCGCTCGACCACGCGCGCAGCGTGGTGCAGGAACTGCTGGCCACACAGGATGACGCACATATCGTCGAAGTCTTGCTGGACGGCGATATGGCCTTGTCCGACTTGCTGGACCGCTCCATTCCGCATCTGGCGGAAGCGGTGGAATACGACGAGCAGCTGCACCAGCAACTGGAGACGGGCCGCGCCATCTGCGTGGCCTTGGTGAAAGCCTACGACCGCATCTGCCGGCGCATGATGGACGATGCCGCCTTCGTGCCGGACTTGAGCACGCGCGAGCAGGCCGTCGGCCAACTGTTCTACTGGCTGGCGCACAATCTCTCGGTGGAAGCGGCCTTCGATGGCACGCGCCGGCAGATTCCCTGGGCCGATATCCATGCGCGCTATATGTTCGCCTTGCAGCCCCTGGGCAAGCGGCGCAACGGCGCGGCCGACCTCACGGCCATCGAGTCGCCCGTCAACCGCCACCTCGCCTACCTGGTGCTGCAGTCGCTCAGCATCACGCCCAGCCTGGCGTCGCGCTACGTGCTGGTGGCCGACAGCGTGGCGCGTACGCTCGCTGCTACCGTCAAGCTGTACAGCGGCCTCTCCCCCATCGCCCGGCGCGCCATCGACGCCAATGCCTGGCGCG
>JAFAKZ010000070.1 GCA_019234745.1 Burkholderiales bacterium | reverse complement strand
GGCAGCTTGGCTTGCGCCAGCGCCTGCACGGCGGCGCGGCCGCTTTCCCAGTCCGGGAAGAAGACGGCATGGAAGCGCTCGTATTCCGGCAGCGGCGTCACGCGTACCGTGACTTCCGTGAGCACGCCGATGCGGCCTTCCGAGCCGAGCACCATATCGGCCAGAGAGGGCCCGGCGGCGGAGGCGGGGAAGGTCGGGATGACCAGCGTGCCGGTCGGGGATTCCAGGCGGCCGCCGGCGAACATCTGCTCGATACGGCCGTAGCGCAGCGACTGTTGGCCCGAGGAGCGCGTCACTACCCAGCCGCCCAGCGTGGAGTATTCGAACGATTGTGGGAAGTGGCCCAGCGTGTAGCCATGCGCACGCAGCTGCGCTTCCAGGTCTGGTCCGACTACGCCCGCGCCGAAGGTGGCGAGCTGCGATTCGCGGTCCAGGTGCAGGAGGCGGTTCATGCGCGACATATGGAGCACCAGTGTCGGGCGCTCTCCGGCCGGCGGGGTGAGGTGGCCGACTACGCTGGTGCCGCCGCCATAGGGCAGCACGATGGCATTGATGGATTGTGCCCAGTCCAGCAGCTCGCGTACCTGAGCGCTCGTCTCGGGGTAGGCCACGCCGTCGCTCACGCGTTCCGGCTCGCCATGGCGCAGGCGCAGCCAGTCGTTGCAGGACTGGCCGATGCTAGCGCGCAGGCGTGCTTCCGCGTCCGTGCTGACCAGCGGGTGAGCGGGCAGGCGGCTGGCCGGCACCTTGGCGCAGGTTGCCGCCAGCGTGGCGTCTTGCGGCGCGCAGCCCTTACCGATTTGCGCTGCCAGGAAGTCCAGGGCCTCCTGCTTCAGCGGCAACGTAATCTCTTCTTCACCCCAGCCATTCCAACGACGCATGCCACACTCCGTATAGTTTGATCGGGCTGAAATGCCCGCGACGATGAGGCGAATGGTAGGCTATGGCATTCGCGTCGACTTGTGGCGATACGCCAAGGTAATTGTTCCAACATGACAACTGTGAAGCCGGCAGGCCCCCGCGTGGTAGGCGCCTATGCACAAACTGCCGTCGATACCGCACTGGACGCAGGGCTGCCGCGCGAGCGCGTCGCTGCCTTGCTGGATGTGCCAACCAGCCAGCTGCAGCCTTTGCCGGAGGCGATTCCCGTTGCTGCCTATCTGCGCCTGCTCGATGGCGCAGCCAAAGAACTGAACGACGATTGTTTCGGCCTGCACGTGGGCGAGCGCATGCGGCTCGCAACGTTCGCCGTCTACGGCATGGTGTTGATGGCCTGCCGCACCTTTGGCGAGGCGCTTGAGCAGGTCATCCGTTTCGAATCGCTTGCGCACGACCTGGGGCGTTCGCGCATCCATATCGAGGGTGACCGCGCACGCTACGAGTGGCATAGCCCCTATCTGGCCGAGGCATCGCGCCATCTGCCGGAAAGCGTGTTCGCCGGCATTGTGGAAACGGCCAACTGGATGGCGCGGCGCCATCTGCCGGCGCAGGAGATTGCACTGACTGGCACGACGCCGCCCAAGGAGGGTGAATACCACCGTATCCTCAAGGCGCCGCTGCGCTTCGGTGCTGCCGTGCCCTACGCCTATTTCGACGCGGCCATCCTGAGCATGCCCATGCCGAACGCGGATACCAGCTTGTTTCCTGTGCTCACCAAGCATGCCGAGACGCTGCTCGCCGAGCGCGCCCGTGAGCTGTCCGAGCCGCCCATCCTGGGAACGGTGCGACAGCAAATCGCCGGCCTGCTGACGCGGGACGGTGCCAACCTTGCAGCGGTGGCCGATGCCCTGGCCATGTCGCCCCGCACCCTGCAGCGGCGCCTGACTGACGCCGGCACGACCTTCCAGCAGTTATTGGATGCGACGCGGCGCGAGCTGGCGGCGGGCTATCTGGAGCGGGCGGACCTCTCGCTCACGGATATCGCTTTCCTGCTGGGCTTCAGCGAGCAAAGCTCGTTCAGCCATGCGTTTCGTGACTGGTACGGGCAGTCTCCAGCCAATTACCGGGCGGCGCAGCATACGCGGCATTGAAGTGTGGACTGGGTTTCCGCCTACGCGGAAACGACGCCTTTGTAGGGTGTCATTAAGCGCAGCGCAATGCACCAAGCCGTTGAAAGAACGGTGCATTGCGCTGCGCTTAATGACACCCTACGGAGTACGCCTTATCAACGTCATCTAGAGCCTTTCAAAACGGCATCGCAAACGCGTCTGGCCGTGCCTTCTCCCAGAATTTCTGGAACACCTCGTAGCGCAGCGGGCCATCCAACAGCTCACCCGGTTCCAGGAAGGGCAGCACGTCGGACAGGCGATGTACTTCCTGGCGCGAGATGCGGCGCACGATATGGTGAGCGCGAAGCTCGGAGGGATGGTTGAGGCCGGCAGCCTGTACCAGCTCCTGCAAGGCGTGTAGCGTGTTTTCATGGAAGCTGAACACGCGTTCGGCCTTGTCCGGCACCACTAGGCCACGCTGGCGGCTGATGTCTTGCGTCGCAACGCCGGTCGGGCAGCGGTCCGTATGGCATTTTTGCGATTGGATGCAGCCCAGCGCGAACATGAAGCCGCGTGCGGCATTGCACCAGTCTGCGCCGATAGCCAGGTTACGTGCGATATCGAAAGCCGAGATGACCTTGCCCGAGGCGCCAATGCGAATTTTTTCGCGCACGCCAATACCGACCAGCGTGTTATGTACGAGCAAGAGGCCTTCCTGCAGTGGCGTACCCACGTGGTCGGTAAACTCC
>JAFAKZ010000049.1 GCA_019234745.1 Burkholderiales bacterium | reverse complement strand
GTCTAGCGGCTTCACCCAGCGCATATTGGCCACCGTCGCGTCCAGCGCTTCGGCCGCCTTCAGGCTGGGCGCCACCATGGTGCCAAATGCCAGGATGGCGATGCGCTTGCCTTGGCGCCGCACCTCACCCTTGCCCACCGGCACTGCCGTGAATGCCTGCTGGATTTCCACACCCGGCCCCGTGCCGCGCGGGTAGCGCACGGCCGTTGGCTGGTTCATCTGGAAGGCCGTATACAGCATCTGCCGGCACTCGTTCTCGTCGCTCGGGCAGAGCACAGCCATATTGGGGATGCAGCGCAGATAGTTGATATCGAAGCTGCCCGCGTGCGTGGGGCCGTCCGCCCCCACCTGGCCGGCGCGGTCAATGGCGAACACGACAGGCAGGTTCTGCAGCGCCACGTCGTGGATCAACTGGTCATAGGCGCGCTGCAGGAAGGTGGAATAGATAGCCACCACGGGCTTCACGCCCTCGCAGGCGAGGCCGGCCGCGAAGGTCACAGCGTGCTGTTCTGCGATGCCCACGTCGTAGTAGCGATCCGGGTATTCGCGCTCGAAACGCACCAGGTCGGAACCCTCGCGCATGGCGGGCGTGATGCCCACGAGGCGCGGGTCGATGGCCGCCATATCGCACAGCCAGTTGCCGAAGATTTGGTTGTACGAGAGGCTGGTCGCACCCTTGGCCGCCATGCCGTCGGCCGGCGTGAACGGGGTCACAGCGTGGTACTTGACCGGGTCGCCCTCGGCCAGCTTATAGCCCTGGCCCTTCTTCGTCACCACGTGCAGGAACAGGGGGCCGGACAGGCCCTTGAGGTTCTGCAGCGTGGGCACCAACGTATCGAGGTCATGGCCGTCGATGGGGCCAACGTACTGGAAGCCGAACTCTTCGAACAGGGTCGATGGCGTGAACAGACCCTTCACGTGCTCTTCGCTACGGCGCACCAATTCGTGCAGCGGCGGCACGCTTTCCAGCACCTTGGAACCGGTGGAGCGGAAGCCCTGGTAGAAGCGACCCGACAAGAGCTTGGCCAGATAGCTGTTGAAGGCGCCGACATTGGGCGAGATCGACATCTCGTTGTCGTTCAGGATCACGATCAGGTCCGTGTCTTTGTCGCCCGCGTTGTTCAGCGCCTCGAAGGCCATGCCGGCCGTCATTGCGCCGTCGCCGATCACGGCCACGCACTTGCGGCGCTGGCCCAGGATGCGGCTGCCTTCGGCCATGCCCTGCGCCGCCCCGATGCTGGTGGAGCTATGGCCCACGCCGAACGTGTCGTATTCGCTCTCATCGCGCTTGGGGAAGCCCGCCAGGCCGGCGTGCTTGCGCATGGTGTTCATGCGCCCCTTGCGGCCCGTCAGTACCTTGTGCGGATAGCTCTGGTGGCCCACGTCCCACACCAGGCGGTCATGCGGCGTATCGAACACATGATGCAGCGCGATGGTCAGCTCGACGGCACCGAGGTTCGAGGCGAAATGCCCGCCCGTCTGGCTGACCGATTCCAGCAGGAATTCGCGCAGCTCGGTGGCAAGCTGCTTCAGCTGGTCCTGGTCATAGCCACGGATATCGGCAGGTTGATTGACGGTGTCGAGAAGCGGGTAAGGCATAGTGTTCTTCAGAATTCCCTGCGCAGCATGCGCAGTAGTAGTGTCTGGCAGTCTTTCCGCAGCAATTAGAACGCGCGGTGGACGATAAAGTGCGCCACTTCGCGCAGGCGCCGTGCACGCTCGCCGAACACCGACAAGGCATCGAGCGCCGACGCCTCCAGCTCGGCCGCGCGCTCGCGCGCTTCCTTCAGGCCCAGCAGCGACACATAGGTCGGCTTATCGTTGGCCGCATCCTTGCCCGCCGTCTTGCCCAGCGTGGCCGTGTCGGCCTCCACGTCGAGAATATCGTCCACCACTTGGAAGGCGAGGCCAATCAGCTTGGCGAAGCGATCCAAGCGCTCGCGCTGGCCGCCATCAAGCGGTGTACCGCAGTAGCTGCCCAGCAGGACCGACGCGCGAATCAGGGCGCCCGTCTTCAGAATATGCATATGTTCCAGCTCAGGCAGCGTGAGCGCCTTACCTACCGAAGCAAGGTCGATGGCCTGGCCACCGGCCATACCGGCCGCACCGCTCGCGTTCGCCAGAATCTTGAGCATTGCAACCTGGTCTTCCGCCTTGTCGCATACCTTATGGCCGGCCAGCACCTCGAAGGCGGCGGTCTGCAGAGCGTCGCCCGCCAAGAGTGCCGTCGCCTCATCGAACTCCACGTGCACGGTAGGCTTGCCGCGGCGCAGCACGTCGTCGTCCATGCAGGGCATATCGTCATGCACCAGCGAATAGGCGTGGATCATCTCCAGCGCACTGCCGGCGTACTGCAGGCGCTCGACCGAAGCCTCCACCAATTCACCAGCCGCAAACACGAGCAGCGGGCGCACACGCTTGCCGCCACCCAGCACGGCATAGCGCATGGCTTCGTGCAGGCGTTGGGGTAATACGGCGGGGCTGGGGAGTACGGCACCCAGCGTCAGTTCCATCTGCTGCTGGATGGCAAACGACCAGGTCTGGAAATCGTTGTTGGCGCTCATCATTCGGTCTCCGCGTCCAGTGGCTTCAGCATCTCGCCATCCAATACCTTGATCTGCTGCTCGGCCGCTTCAAGCTGGCCTTGGCAGAAGCGGAGCAACTCGCCGCCGCGCTTGTAGGCAGCCAACGCCGCCTCAAGAGGCTGTTCGCCGCGTTCCATTTCCGCGATCAGGGTTTCGAGCTCGCTCATCGCGCTTTCGAAGCTGGCGGGCTTACTGGGTTTCGCCATGGGGCGCGTCCATTCACTTGGGTATAACCGCGTGATTTTACCTTGCCCTGCACCATATCGCCGAGCAATTCCATGAACCGGGCATAAAAAAAGCGCGCCGGTCTCTACCGACGCGCTGCCAAGTACCCAAGCGTAGGCAAACCATCCGGGCAAGCCCGGCCGGCCCGCCGCCCAACGCGTTTGTATGCGGTGAACGGCGACTACGGGATGCATCCTAGCAAGCGCTCGAAATTTTTTCAAACAATCGTTTGATTGATTGTTGTATTGGCGTCGGGGAAGTGTTGTAAACAATCTGCGCACATCCCCACCTCCCAAGCGCAGAAAGCTTTTGCTGCGCTGCGCCAGCCCCTACACTGAAGCCTGCTGTCCGTCACCGGAACTCCAACATGGCCGAATCCCTGAGCAGTCTGGCAATCGATCGCACCACCATTGCCGCCCGGCGCCGCCGCGGCGGACGCAAGTGGATCATCGTCGGCGTGATCGTCGCGGCGGTCGTGCTGATCGGCATCCTGCGCGCAGGCGCGGCTGTGAGCGTGGAAACGACCAAGGTAACGCAAGCCTGGCCTTCCAGCGCCGTGTCGGATATCACGGCCACGGGCTACGTGGTGGCGCAGAAGAAAGCGTCCATCGCATCGAAGGGCACGGGGCGGCTGGAATGGCTGGGTGTACGCGAGGGTTCGGTGGTGAAGGAAGGCGAAATCATCGCCCGGCTGGAAAGTGCGGACCTGAAGGCCCAGGTGGCGCAGGCCAAGGCCGGCGTGGAATCGGCCAAAGCACAAGTACAGAAGGCGGAAGCGGATGCCTTCGAGGCGAACCTGGCGTTCAAGCGCAGTACGGAGTTGCTACGCCAAGGCTTTATCTCCCCATCCGCGCACGACAGTGCTATCTCGCGGCTGAAGCAGGCGCAGGCAGCCGTGGTGGCGCAGCAGGCAGCCGTGCGCCAGGCCGAGGCCGTGCAGGTGCAGGCCGAGGTCAATCTCGACAACGCCTATATTCGCGCTCCGTTCGCCGGCGTGGTGCTGACCAAGACGGCCAACGTGGGCGACGTGATCACCCCCTTCAACGCCAGTGCCGACTCCAAGGGCGCCGTGGTGACGATGGCCGACATGGATACGCTGGAGGTGGAAGCGGACGTGTCGGAATCCAGCCTCTCCAAGGCGCACATGGACCAACCCTGCGAAATCCAGCTCGACGCCCTGCCCGACACGCGCATGCTGGGCAAGGTCGTCAGCGTCGTCCCCTCGGTCGACCGTAGCAAGGCGACCGTCACCTTCAAGATCGGCTTCATCGACAAGGACGCCCGCGTGCTGCCCGACATGGCGGCCAAGGTGAACTTCCTGTCACGCCCCTTGAACGCGAACGAGCGCACGCCGCGCCTGGCGGTGAACCCCAAGGCCGTCGTCGACGGTGCCGCCTATGTAGTGGCAGACGGCATGGCGCACCGCGTGGCCGTGACCTTGGGCGACAAGCTGGGCGATATGACGGAGGTGAAGAGCGGGCTGAAGCTGGGTGACGCCGTGGTGCTGGACCCGAAATCCATCAAGGACGGCACCAAGGTCAAGGAGAAGAAGGCATGAGCGA
>JAFAKZ010000291.1 GCA_019234745.1 Burkholderiales bacterium | reverse complement strand
GAGCCTGGCGCACGACGCACTCGCACACGGCCATCCTTACTGGGGCTGGCGCTTCACCGGCTGGGCCATGCACTACGTGCAGGACCTGACCCAGCCCTATCACGCGCGCGTGCTGCCGGGCTTGGGCACCGGCCGCCTGATCTGGATTGACCTGCAGGACTTGGTCGGCCGTCACGGGCCGAAGAACGACGCCGTCAACCGCGTGACCAACCGGCACACCGTCGTCGAAGGCTTCCAGCTCAGCCGCATGGCGGCGGCCTACGCGGCTGGCCGCAGCGACGAGCCGCTGTTCGTCGCGTTGCGCGATACCGCCAACGACCGCGCCGACTGGGTGCTCGGCCCGCACACGGCACGCGACCTGGTGTCAGCTGAGGCCGCCGCAGCCGCCGACGCGCTCGATGCGCAACTGGTGAGGAGCTTCCCGAGCCACTACACCGACGACCCGGCCACCGATCTCACCAATGCGGCCGACATCGACTTCGCCGCCATCGCGCATGGCTACGCGCCCGACCAGGAGCAGGCGTTGCTGGCGCAGCTGCGCCCGTTGATGCAGGCAATGGGCCGGCACTCGCGGGCGGTGGTGCGGGCGGCGTTGGGCGCGCCACCAGGGCCTTAGGGCGCGTCGGCGCGTCGGCGCGTCGGCGAACTACTTTGATGCAAAACGTAGTGAATCAGCTATGGACCGCACGGACTCGCGACCCCGAGGTCTCCACAGGGAGCCAACCGATGGCGGTGGTGGCGAAACTCCTTGCTGTGTCCTTGGACACGCGCATGCCAACACCGCCTCCTGCTGCGAGCCCCTTAGGACTCGAGAACCTCATATTCGTCAGCCGTCATAGGTTCAACGCTGCTGGGCAGACCGCCCGTGAGCTCAATCAGCACGCGCCGCGCAGACGGGGCATCCGCACGGTTGATGCGGGTCACCTTCGCTCCAATGCTCGCGTGCTTAGCGATGGCTGCGCACAAATCCTGCACCAGGTAGCGAGGCGCCCATCCAAGCACATGACAATCTCCGGTCTGGAGTTGTACGGCTAGACCCGTCGCCGGATTGTTGACCTCAATTGCTACCTGCAGAGGCTCCCCGGCCACCAGTACTTCCGCGCGCTGGCGGGCGGCATCGGAGACATGGCGCAGCCCGTGCAGGAAAAAGCGGCTGTTGAACGTGCCATCGGCCAGCTTGTTGACCTTAGGAAAGACTTCGAGGCTATCGGTCTGGCGCTCGCCGCCGGTGAGACTCAGGATCTCGATCGGATCAGCTCTTTCTGGATCAAGCGCGAGCCATTCAAGGTACTCGGCGAAGTCCTTTCGGCCGGGGTCCAGAACACGGTTCTTGAACAGTGGGAACAACTCGTGAGACTCGTAGCGTCGCTCGAATTCTGGAAAGGCAACGAGTGGCTCAAAGCCAGAACGCTTCTGCGCCTGAAGTGCGCCACGCGTGTAGCGAAACACGTATTCGTCCTTCGCCGCCGAGGCATCCAAGCGGCCAATAGGAAACCATGCGCGACTTGAATCGCTCGCTTGCCAGGCTACAAAAAGAGTTGTCATCTCAGAGTCTCGATCAATGCGGCCTTGGAGAAGAGGACGACTTGCTCTGCAAAGGTTCGCGCCACGTCGGTAGCCCGTAGCGCAGGAATCGCATCGAACGTTTGGCGGACTGTGCCTTCCGATAACGCCGCCACGCGCTCCAAGGTAGGTCTGAAGCATCCAGGATACGCCCTGGAGGCCACCTGCACCAAGCGTAAGGGGTTGTCTCCATGGCGCTGCTCCGAATCCCGAAACACCCCGCCGCGGCCCTGTGTCACGTAGTGGCCGACGCGGCCAGCGTCAAGCATCTGCCTCCGTCGATCATCCAGCAACTCGCGTCCTAGGGAGGACGCGTGATCAAAACTCGGTGCAAGGCTTAGGCGGTCCTGCGCATCGCTGCCATTGACACGAAGACCCCAGTTTTCGTGATGCCGATCGGTGTTGCCAATCAAAGCATCCAAGACCAGATAGCTAGCCAACTGCGTAAGGATGGCGGTCGCCGTATCGCCCGGAAAGAGTTCCTGAATGACCTTCAGGATGTTCTCAAGCGTATGGTCTTGCTGGCGAAACCGCTTGCCTTTGTCGTAGCCGGTGACGCGTAAGGCCAGAATCTCGTTGCCATGGACCAGCGCCTCCCCTTGGTCGACCGCAATGAAGTTACGCGAGATGCATCCTCGTCACTCGCCAAAGTTTGCTAGCTCGACGTCGGCAGCAGCCACGCCAATCGCATGGGCTAGCTCTGCCGCAACCTTCTCAGCCCAGTCCTCACCCGTATTGGTACGGGCTTCCTTGAAAAGCCACCGCCCATCGTCGCGCTGAACCCAGAACTTGGGCTTGCTACCAAGCTGTTCGGTATCCAGTCGCGATTCGAGAGGAAGGTCAACAATGGAGAACATCAACTACGCCAGTAGCTTAGACAAGCCTACGCGGGAGCAGCCCCGGAGTTAGACCTCGTCGGACGGTCCCGAAGCCTAAGCTATTTTCCAATACAGAAGCTCGAGAAGATCACCCCGAGCAACTCGTCGGCCGAGAAGGCGCCGGTGATCTCGCCGAGCGCATCGTGCGCGAGCCGCAGCTCCTCGGCCAGCAGATCGAGTGCCGGCGGGCATTGCGAAGCGACTTCATGCGCGAGCTCCAGGTGCTCGCGCGTGCGGCGCAGCGCCTGCACATGGCGCTCCCGCGCGATGAACAGGCCTTCGGGCACGGCGTGC
>JAFAKZ010000212.1 GCA_019234745.1 Burkholderiales bacterium | reverse complement strand
CCCATCTTTTCCTGGTCGGCCTTGGTCTTCGGTTCGACGGCGACGTGAATCACCGGCTCCGGGAACACCATGCGCTCGAGCGTGATGACGTGGTCAGGCGAACACAGCGTTTCACCCGTGGTCACGTCCTTCAGGCCGATACCAGCGGCGATGTCGCCAGCGCGCACTTCGTCGATTTCTTCGCGGTTGTTGGCGTGCATCTGCACGATACGACCGATACGTTCCTTCTTGCCCTTCACGGCGTTCATCACGGTGTCGCCGGAATTCACGACGCCCGAGTAGACGCGGAAGAAGGTGAGCTGACCAACGTACGGGTCGCTCATCAGCTTGAAGGCCAGTGCCGAGAACGGCGCTTCGTCGGAAGCTTCGCGCGAAGCGGGCTGCTCGCGATCGTCCACGCCCTGCACCGGCGGCACATCAACCGGCGACGGGAGCAGTTGGATCACGGCGTCCAGCATCAGCTGCACACCCTTGTTCTTGAACGCGGAGCCGCACAGCATCGGCTGGATTTCGCAAGCCAGCGTGCGGGCACGCAGACCGGCGATGATCTCTGCCTCGGACAAGCTACCTTCTTCCAGGTACTTGTTCATCATCTCTTCAGACGATTCGGCAGCAGCCTCGACCATCTTTTCGTGCCAGGTGTTGGCCACGTCGACGAGGTCGGCCGGGATGTCGGCGTAATCGAACTTCATGCCTTGGGACGCTTCATCCCAGACGATAGCCTTCATCTTGATCAGGTCGACCACACCAACGAAGCCGTCTTCGGCGCCGATGGGGATGGCGATAGGCACAGGGCTTGCGCGCAGGCGCAGGCGCATCTGTTCGACCACGCGGAAGAAGTTGGCACCTTGACGGTCCATCTTGTTCACGAAGGCCAGACGCGGCACCTTGTACTTGTTCGCCTGACGCCACACGGTTTCCGACTGGGGCTGAACGCCGCCCACAGCACAGTAAACCATGCAAGCGCCGTCCAGCACGCGCATGGAGCGCTCCACTTCGATGGTGAAATCGACGTGACCCGGGGTATCAATGATATTGATACGGTGTTCCGGGAACTGCATGCTCATGCCCTTCCAGAACGTGGTGGTGGCAGCGGAGGTAATCGTGATACCACGCTCCTGCTCCTGCTCCATCCAGTCCATGGTGGCTGCGCCGTCGTGAACTTCACCAATCTTGTGGTTCACGCCCGTGTAGAAAAGGATACGCTCAGTCGTCGTGGTTTTACCCGCGTCGATGTGCGCGCTGATACCGATGTTCCGGTAAAGTTCAATGGGAGTCTTGCGTGCCACAGCCAGTACCTTTGATAAGGGGGTGGATTAGAAGCGGTAGTGGGCGAAGGCCTTGTTGGCTTCGGCCATACGGTGAACTTCGTCACGCTTCTTCATTGCGCCGCCACGGCCTTCTGCGGCGTCGATCAGTTCGCCAGCCAGGCGCTGACCCATGGACTTCTCACCGCGCTTACGGGCAGCTTCGCGCAGCCAGCGCATGGCCAGGGCCATACGGCGGGACTGACGCACCTCGACCGGCACTTGGTAGTTTGCACCACCAACGCGACGGCTCTTCACTTCGACGACCGGCTTTACATTGTTGAGGGCTTGGGAGAACACCTCAAGGGGGGCCTTGCCGGACTTCTTCTCGACGATTTCGAGGGCGCCATAAACGATGCGCTCAGCAACGGACTTCTTGCCGTCCTGCATCACAACGTTCATGAACTTGGACAGTTCTTCGCTGCCGAACTTCGGATCCGGCAATACTTCGCGTTTCGGTACTTCTCTACGACGGGGCATTTTTCAACCTCAGTAGTGTTCAGTTGAGTGCGCCTTCTGCGGCACACTCGCGATCAGCCAATGGACTGATCACTTACTCGACGAGGCCCAAAGGGGCTCTCTCGCCGTCGTCGCGAATGTCTTGATCGAACAAGACCGGGCTCGCGACTGAACCCTGGCAAATTCTTGCGAATTAGGCCTTCGGGCGCTTCGCGCCGTACTTAGAACGAGCCTGCTTACGGTCCTTGACGCCGGCGGTGTCGAGGGAGCCGCGCACGGTGTGGTAACGCACACCCGGCAAATCCTTCACACGACCACCACGGATCAGAACGACCGAGTGTTCCTGCAGGTTGTGGCCTTCACCGCCGATGTACGAAATCACTTCGAAACCGTTGGTCAGGCGCACCTTGGCAACCTTACGAAGGGCCGAGTTCGGCTTCTTCGGGGTCGTGGTGTACACGCGGGTGCAAACACCGCGCTTCTGCGGGCAAGCTTCGAGCGCAGGAACCTTGCTCTTGCTCGTTTCCGCAACACGTCCTTTACGGACGAGCTGGTTAATCGTTGGCATTATCTCTTTCCCAAAAGTAAAAATGGCCTGCTTCGTGCAGACGCACGAAGGGCGGCCCCCACAAAAGAGCGCGGATTATATTGAAATCAAGCGCTTAATGTCAACAAACCCTTCCACCGAATATCGCCAACGTGACGATTCTTCGACGGAAGGGCTGGTTGAGTTCTGCTGGAGGGGTCGGAGCAGCGTTTTTGTTGCTATTTCGACCCAACCATTTCGCCGTTACGCCTCTTCCTGCGTCTGCTCGGTGGTGGCAGCCACTTCTGCAGCTTCCAGCACCGGTTGCGGTTCGCCGATGCGTTGGCGACGGCGGTTGTTGTGATACGCGAGACCCGTACCGCCAGGAATCAGGCGGCCGACGATCACGTTTTCCTTCAGGCCGCGCAGGTCGTCGCGCTTGCCCATGATGGCGGCTTCCGTCAGCACGCGCGTCGTTTCCTGGAACGATGCTGCGGAGATGAAGGAGTCCGTCGACAGCGAGGCCTTCGTGATACCCAGCAGGATATTGTCGAAGCTGGCCGGCTGCTTGTTCTCGGCGTGGAGCTTGTCGTTTGCTTCCAGCACTTCGGCGCGCTCGACCTGCTCACCCAGGATGAACTCCGAATCACCGGCATCGGAGATCACGACACGGCGCAGCATCTGGCGAACGATCACCTCGATGTGCTTGTCGTTAATCTTCACGCCCTGCAGTCGGTACACTTCCTGCACTTCGTCCGTGATGTAGCGGGCCAGCGTCTCGATACCCTGCAGGCGCAGGATGTCGTGCGGATCGGCCGGGCCGTCCACGATGGTTTCGCCGCGGTTCACCACCTGGCCGTCGTGCACCAGCACGTGCTTGTCCTTCGGGATCAGGTATTCGTGCGGCGTGCCGTCGAGGTCCGTCAGGATCAGGCGCTGCTTGCCCTTCGTGTCCTTACCGAAGCTCACCGTACCCGTGATCTCGGCCAACATGCCAGCATCCTTCGGCGAACGGGCTTCGAACAGCTCGGCCACACGCGGCAGACCACCGGTAATGTCGCGGGTTTTGGCCGATTCCTGCGGAATACGTGCCAGCACTTCACCCACGCCCACCGTTTGGCCGTCCTTCACCGTGATGATGGCGCCGACCTGGAAGGTGATGTTCACGGCGGCGTCCGAGCCTGCCAGCTTCACTTCCACGCCGTTCTCATCCAGCAGCTTGACCTGCGGGCGCACGCTCTTCGTGGCACCGGCCTTGCGCTTGGGGTCGATCACGACGAGCGTGGACAGGCCGGTCACTTCGTCGACCTGCTTGGCTACCGTGGCGCCCTCTTCGACATTCTCGAAGCGCACCTGACCGGCGTACTCGGTAATGATCGGACGGGTGTGCGGATCCCAGGTGGCGAGCACTTGGCCGGCCTTGATAGCCTGGGCGTCGCCCACCATCAGCGTCGCACCGTACGGCACCTTGTGGCGCTCGCGCTCGCGGCCCTGTTCGTCGAACACCACGACTTCGCCCGAACGGGTAATGACAATCTGTTCACCCTTGGTGTTGGTGACGTAGCGCATATTGCCGCCGAAGCCAACCTTGCCGTTGGACTTGGATTCAATCTGGCTGGCTGCTGCCGCACGCGATGCCGCACCACCGATGTGGAAGGTACGCATGG
Source organism: Burkholderiales bacterium (assembly GCA_019234745.1). GTDB lineage: Bacteria > Pseudomonadota > Gammaproteobacteria > Burkholderiales > Chitinimonadaceae > JAFAKZ01. The sequence continues at coordinate 6,095 of JAFAKZ010000212.1, read as the reverse complement.
TCAGCTGGGTACCTGGCTCACCGATCGACTGGGCAGCGATAACACCGACTGCTTCACCCACGTTGACGCGCTGGCCGCGGCCGAGGTCACGGCCGTAACACTGGGCGCACAGGCCGTAGCGGGTTTCACAGGTCAGCGGCGTACGTACCTTGACTTCGTCGATGCCGATCGTTTCGATGCGGTCGACCAGTTCTTCCGTCAAGAGCGTACCGGCTTCGATCACCGTCTCTTGCGAGGACGGGTCGACCACGTCGATGGCCGTCACGCGGCCCAGGATACGGTCGCGCAGTGCTTCGATCACGTCACCGCCCTGCACCACGGCCTTCATCGCCACACCGTTCTTCGTGCCGCAATCGTCTTCCGTCACGACTAGATCCTGCGTCACGTCGACCAAACGACGCGTCAGGTAACCGGAGTTGGCGGTCTTCAGTGCCGTATCGGCCAGACCCTTACGAGCACCGTGGGTCGAGATAAAGTACTGGAGAACCGTCAGGCCTTCGCGGAAGTTGGTGGTAATCGGCGTCTCGATAATCGAGCCGTCCGGCTTGGCCATCAGGCCCCGCATACCGGCCAGCTGGCGGATCTGCGCGACGGAACCCCGGGCGCCAGAGTCGGCCATCATGTAGATGGAGTTGAACGACTCCTGGTCCACTTCCTTGCCTTCGCGGTCGATGGTCTTCTGCTTACCGAGGTGCGCCATCATCTGCTTGGCGACCTGGTCACCGCAGCGACCCCAGATATCCACGACCTTGTTGTAGCGCTCGCCCTGGGTCACCAGACCGGAGGTGTACTGCGCTTCGATTTCCTTCACTTCGCGCTCGGCTTCGGCCAAGAGCGTGGCCTTCTCGGCCGGCACCAGCATATCGTCCACGGCAATGGAGATACCGGCGCGCGTCGAGTAGGTGAAACCGGTGTACATCAGCTTGTCGGCCAGGATGACCGTCTCGCGCAGACCGACGCGACGGAAGGACGCGTTGATCAGCTTGGAAATTTCCTTCTTCTTCAGTGCCTTGTTCAGCACTTCGAAGGGCAGGCCCTTGGGCAGGATTTCCGACAGGATGGCGCGGCCGACCGTCGTGTCACGACGGACCAGCTTCCACTGCCACTCGCCTGCCTCATCCTTGTACCAGTCCTTCAGGCGCACAGAGATCTTGGCGTTCAGTTGGGCCTGGCGCGTCTCGTAGGCGCGGATCAGCTCTTCCAGGTCGGCGAACATCATGCCTTCGCCCGGCGCATTGATACGCTCGCGGGTCATGTAGTACAGACCCAGCACGATATCCTGCGACGGCACGATGATCGGCTCGCCGTGGGCGGGCGACAGCACGTTGTTGGAGGCCAGCATCAGGGTGCGGGCTTCCATCTGCGCTTCCAGGCTCAGCGGCACGTGGACGGCCATCTGGTCACCGTCAAAGTCGGCGTTGAAGGCCGTACAGACGAGCGGGTGCAGCTGGATGGCCTTGCCTTCGATCAGGATAGGTTCGAAGGCCTGGATGCCCAGGCGGTGCAGCGTCGGTGCACGGTTCAAGAGCACCGGATGTTCGCGGATGACGTCTTCCAGGATGTCCCAGACTTCCGGCACTTCCTGCTCGACCAGCTTCTTGGCAGCCTTGATGGTGGTAGCCAGGCCCAGCACTTCCAGCTTGTGGAAGATGAAGGGCTTGAACAGTTCCAGCGCCATCTTCTTGGGCAGGCCGCACTGGTGCAGCTTGAGGGTCGGGCCCACCACGATCACGGAACGGCCAGAGTAGTCGACGCGCTTACCCAACAGGTTCTGACGGAAGCGACCGCCCTTACCCTTGATCATGTCGGCCAGCGACTTCAGCGGACGCTTGTTGGCGCCCGTCATTGCCTTGCCGCGGCGGCCGTTATCCAGCAGCGAGTCGACCGACTCCTGCAGCATGCGCTTTTCGTTGCGCACGATGATTTCCGGCGCCTTCAGCTCCAACAGGCGCTTCAGACGGTTGTTACGGTTGATGACGCGACGATACAGATCGTTCAGGTCGGACGTGGCGAAACGGCCACCATCCAGCGGCACCAAGGGGCGCAGTTCCGGCGGCAGCACCGGCAACACTTCCATGATCATCCACTCGGGCTTGATGCCGGAGCGTTGGAACGCCTCGAGCACCTTCAGGCGCTTGGCGATCTTCTTGATCTTGGCTTCGGAACCGGTCGACTGCAGCTCGTGGCGCAGATTGTCCATTTCCTGGTGCACGTTGAGCGACTTGAGCAGCTCGCGCACGGCCTCGGCGCCCATCAGGGCGACGAATTCGTCACCGTACTCTTCGACCTTGGCCAGGTAGTCGTCTTCCGACAGCAGCTGGCCGCGCGTCAGCGGGGTCATGCCCGGCTCGATCACGCAGAAGCCTTCGAAGTACAGCACGCGCTCGATATCGCGCAGCGTCATGTCGAGCACCATGCCCAAACGGCTCGGCAAGCTCTTCAGGAACCAGATGTGCGCGACGGGGCTGGCCAGCTCGATGTGGCCCATGCGCTCACGGCGCACCTTGGACAGCGTGACTTCCACGCCGCACTTTTCGCAGATGACGCCGCGGTGCTTCAGGCGCTTGTACTTACCGCACAAGCACTCGTAATCCTTCACCGGCCCGAAGATACGGGCACAGAACAGACCGTCGCGCTCAGGCTTGAACGTACGGTAGTTGATGGTTTCGGGCTTCTTTACTTCGCCGTACGACCAGGAGCGAATCTTCTCGGGCGACGCCAGGCCGATGCGAATGGCATCGAATTCTTCTTCCTGCGTTACCTGCTTGAACAAGTCGAGCAAAGCTTTCATGTATCTATCCTCGGTTCACGAGTGAGGCCCTGCCAAGCGCCGCTTCACAGCAACGCTCGTTCTGGCGCGGACGGGGTGCGGCCTCACCGCCTCACCCCGCGCGCCGTACGGCTTAGTAACGTTCCAGGTCGATGTCGATACCCAGCGAACGGATTTCCTTGACCAGCACGTTGAACGATTCCGGCATGCCGGCATCGATCTTGTGTTCGCCCTTGACGATGTTTTCGTAGACCTTGGTACGGCCCGTCACGTCATCGGACTTCACGGTCAGCATTTCCTGCAGGGTGTACGAAGCACCATAGGCTTCCAATGCCCACACTTCCATTTCACCGAAGCGCTGACCACCGAACTGTGCCTTACCACCCAGCGGCTGCTGCGTAACCAGCGAGTACGGGCCGGTGGAACGCGCGTGCATCTTGTCGTCGACCAAGTGGTGCAGCTTCAGCACGTGCATGTAGCCGACCGTGACCTTGCGCTCGAACGCTTCGCCCGTGCGGCCATCGTACAGCGTCAGCTGCGTCTTGCTGTCGTTGAAGCCCAGCTTCTGCGTGTGCTCGTCGTCCGTCGGGTAGGCCAGGTCCAGCATGGCACGCAGGTCTTCTTCCTTGGCACCGTCGAACACCGGCGTGGCGAAGGGCACGCCGTCGCACAGATTGTGCGCCAGCTCCATCACCTCGACGTCGGACATCTTCTTGATCTCTTCCGGCTTGCCGCGGCTGTTGTAGACCTGTTCCAGGAACTTGCGCATGGCGGCCGCCTTCTTGGCGCCCTTCTCGGCTTCGTCCTTCAGCATGCGGTTGATGCGGTGGCCCAGGCCCTTGGCAGCCCAGCCCAAGTGCGTTTCCAGAATCTGGCCCACGTTCATCCGGGACGGCACGCCCAGCGGGTTCAACACGATGTCGACAGGCGTACCGTCGGCCATGTGTGGCATGTCTTCGATCGGCAGAATCTTGGACACCACACCCTTGTTACCGTGACGGCCGGCCATCTTATCGCCAGGCTGCAGGCGACGCTTCACGGCCACGTAGACCTTGACCATCTTCTGCACGCCAGGCGGCAGTTCGTCGCCCTGGGTCAGCTTGCGCTTCTTGTCATCGAAACGGAGGTCGAACTCGGCACGCTTCTGCGCCAGGTTGTCCTTCATCATTTCCAGCTGCTTGGCGACGTCTTCGTCGGCCATGCGGATGTCGAACCAGTCGTGGCGGTTCAGGTCGGCCAGGTATTCCTTCGTCAGCTCGGTGCCCTTGGCGATGCGCTTCGGACCACCGTTGACCTTCTTGCCGACGAGCAGACGCTCCAGACGCTCGAAGGCATCGTTTTCCAGAATACGCAGCTGGTCGTTCAGGTCCAGGCGGTAGCGCTTCAGTTCATCGTCGATGATGGACTGGGCGCGCTTGTCGCGCTCGATGCCTTCACGCGTGAACACCTGCACGTCGATGACCGTACCGCTCATGCCGGACGGCACGCGCAGCGAGGTATCCTTCACATCGCTGGCCTTCTCGCCGAAGATGGCGCGCAGCAGCTTTTCTTCCGGCGTCAGCTGGGTTTCGCCCTTCGGCGTCACCTTGCCGACCAGCACGTCACCAGCTTCCACTTCGGCGCCGATGTACACGATGCCGCTCTCGTCCAGACGGCCGAGCATGCGCTCGGACAGGTTCGAGATATCGCGCGTGATTTCTTCCGGTCCCAGCTTCGTGTCACGAGCGACAACGCTCAGTTCTTCGATGTGGATCGAGGTGTAGCGGTCATCCGCCACGACCTTCTCGGAGATCAGGATCGAATCTTCGTAGTTGAAGCCGTTCCAGGGCATGAACGCGACTTGCAGGTTCTGGCCCAGTGCCAGCTCGCCCAGGTCGGTCGAGGCGCCGTCGGCGATCACGTCGTGCGCGCCGATCACGTCGCCCACCTTCACGATGGGACGCTGGTTGATGTTCGTGTTCTGGTTGGAACGCGTGTACTTGGTCAGGTTGTAGATATCTACACCGACTTCGCCGGCGCGCGTTTCGTCATCGTTCACACGGATCACGATACGGTTCGCGTCGACATAGTCCACGCGACCACCGCGCAGGGCCTTCACGGCCGTGCCGGAGTCGACCGCGCAGGTGCGCTCGATGCCGGTACCGACCAGCGGCTTCTGGGCACGCACGCAAGGCACGGCCTGGCGTTGCATGTTGGCGCCCATCAAGGCACGGTTGGCGTCATCGTGCTCCAGGAACGGAATCAGCGATGCGGCCACGGACACGATCTGGCTCGGGGCCACGTCCATGTACTGCACGCGCTCCGGGCGGGCGACGATGGTTTCGCCGTGTTCACGGCAGGTCACCAGTTCATCCACCAGGGTGCCGGCGTCGTCCAGCTTGGCGTTGGCCTGGGCGATGACATACTTGCCTTCTTCAATGGCGGACAGGTATTCGATCTCGTCCGTGACCTTGCTATCCAAGACCTTGCGGTACGGTGTTTCCAGGAAACCGTACTGGTTGGTGCGGGCGTAGATGGCCAGCGAGTTGATCAGACCGATGTTCGGGCCTTCCGGCGTTTCGATCGGACAGACGCGACCGTAGTGGGTCGGGTGCACGTCGCGGACTTCGAAGCCGGCGCGTTCGCGCGTCAGACCGCCCGGGCCAAGGGCCGAAACACGGCGCTTGTGGGTGATTTCCGACAGCGGGTTGGTCTGGTCCATGAACTGCGACAGCTGCGAGGAACCGAAGAATTCCTTGATGGCAGCGCTGACCGGCTTGGCGTTGATCAGGTCGTGCGGCATCAGGTTCTCGCTCTCGGCTTGCGAGAGACGTTCCTTGACGGCGCGCTCGACGCGCACGAGACCGGCGCGGAACTGGTTCTCGGCCAGTTCGCCCACGGAACGCACGCGGCGGTTACCCAGGTGATCGATGTCGTCCACTTCGCCACGGCCGTTGCGCAGCTCAACGAGGATGCCGATGACGGACATGATGTCGTCCGTATCCAGCACGCCCGGGCCCGTCTGGTCGTGCGGGCCGACGCGCTCGTAGAAGCGCTTGATCCAACCCGGCGCCTTGTCGTCCAGGCGGTCCGGATAGGCGCGGCGGTTGAACTTCATACGTCCCACGGCGGACAGGTCGTAACGGTCTTCCGTGAAGAACAGACCGTTGAACAGGGCCTCGACGGCTTCTTCCGTCGGCGGCTCGCCGGGGCGCATCATGCGGTAGATGGCGATACGGGCGGCCTGCTGGTCCGGCGTTTCGTCCAAACGCATCGTGTTGGAGATGTACGCACCCTGATCCAGGTCGTTGACGTACAGCACCTTGATTTCCGTCACGGCGTTGGA
>JAFAKZ010000140.1 GCA_019234745.1 Burkholderiales bacterium | reverse complement strand
CGATCCCGGGTACTTTGTCAGAGGCTCCCTAGAAGCCAGTCATCTGCCTTGCGCGTTCTTCGCCTAGATACCTCGCGATGATGCGCTGCATCGTGCCGTCGTGGCGGATGCCGTCGACGACGGCGCGCCAGTGCTCGGCGTCCTTCTCTGAAAATGCCGACTTGCTCATCACGATGCCATGCTTCAGCCCGGGCGTCGGGTCCAGATCCAATACGCGCACCTGCTTGCCGAGATAGAACTTGTCAATATAGAGCGGGTAGACGAAGGACAGCCCGAATACGGCATTCACCTCGCCCTTTTGCAGCGCGTAGTAGAGCGCGTCCTGGTCGACGTAGTCCAATACGCGGCCCAGCGGGCGCAGCCGTGCCACATAGTCGTCGAAATACTTGCCGTGCACGAAGCTGCGTACCACGCCCAGTTTCATCTTGGGGTCGGCCAGCAGGTCGTCCATGCCTTTCACGCTGGTCGGCGCTGTGGGGCCGACGATGAGATATTGCTTGCCGATCATGTAGAAGGCGAACCAGGCAAAGCGATCGCGCTCCGGCGTTTCCGCGGCGGCAGAGGCCATGTCCAGGTCGCCGCTCTGCAGGTCGTGCCAGGTACGGGCCCGCGCGTACACGGCCGTCCTGAACTGGCAATGGGTGCGCTTGATCATCTCATCCAACAAATCCTTGTCGATGCCCTTGGCTGTCCCACGCGAGACCGTTTCGGCGTCGCTGTAGGCGTAGCCCATCTCGTAGTAGGCAAAGGATATGGGATGGTGCGGGCAGGTGGGTAGTAGGTCGGAGGCGTAGGTCGCCAGGGCCGCGATGGAAATCGCAGCTCGCGCAAGAAATCGAGTCAGAAGGCACGGGCGGGGTGTGGGGCTCATCTACTGCCATCGTAGTTAGGACAAGTTAGAAAACAAGCGCCAACCCCCATGTTAGCGACGTTCATCCTCCCTGGCTGCGGGCGCGGCACGCTAAGCCGCCCGCAACGCATCCACAATCTTCATCCGCGATGCCCGCACGGCCGGCAGAAAGCCGCCCACCAGACCCATGACAAGGGCGAAGATCAGTGACGCCAGCACGATGCCGGGTGTGAGCGTAAAGCTAAAGGCCAGCTCCGAGAACGTCTGGAAGTTCATGGTGGATACGGATAACAGCTGCATGAAGGAGGCGGGGACGAGTCCAGCCACGCCGCCGACCAGGCTCAGCGCCAGCGATTCGGCCAGGAAGGCGGTCATGACGCTGCGGCGGGGGAAGCCCAGGGCACGCAGGGCGCCGATCTCGCCTACGCGGTTGGACACGGCTGCGTACATGGTGATCATGGCGCCGATGATGGCGCCAAGCGAGAATACGATGGACAGCGCGATGCCCAGCCAGCCGATAAAGGTACTCATGGCCTTGCTCTGGTCGGCGTAGAACTGTGTCTCGCGCTTGTATTCTGCCGATAGGCGCTGGTCGCCATCGAGCCGGGCGATGGTGGCGACGTAGTTATCCGGCTCCTGCATGCGGAAGACCACGGCCGAGTAACTGATCCGGCGGAAGGCCTGCATCATCTGTTCCGTGTCGCCCCATACCTCGGAGTTGAAGCCAGTTCGGCCCGCGTCGAATTCGCCCACGACCAGCCAGTCGCGCCGGCCAAAACGCAGGGTGGAGCCGATCTGCACACCCGCGAAGCCTTCTGCGATCGAACGGCCGACCATCACTTCCGAACTACCCGGCCGGAACAGCCGACCCGCGATGACATGCACCTGGGGGCGAATGGCGAGACCCGCTGCACCGGTGCCGCGCACGACCACGTTGGACTTCTGTCCGCTGCCGCGGCGCGGCAGTGAGATGAGCACGTCCACCTCGCGGCTGGCGAGACGCTGGCCTTTGCCATCCAGCGCTACATTCGGGTCGCTCTCGATGATGGCCGCGTCGGCACGGTAGACGCCGCTCTGCACCTCGGTCTGCGCGCCCTTGCGAATCGCCACGATATTGGCAGGGCTGCCGGTATCGGCCAGTGTCTGCTCAAGGCCCGCGCGCATCATCAACACGGTGGCAAACACGAATACGACCAGCGCCATGCCACCTGCCGTCAGCGTGGTAGTGAGGCGGCGCTTGACCATATTGCGCCATACATAAGTGAGCGGAATTTTCATCCCACGGCTCTCAATCCGTCGACGATACGAACGCGCATGGACTGCCACATGGGCACGGCCGCAGCCACCAGGCTGATGACCAGGGCGCCCGCAGCCTGCTGCCAGAGCGTGCCAGTAGCGACATTGAAGGTCGGGAAGATGCCGTCGAGCAGATGCCGGAACACCCAGACGGCGGGGAAGGTCGCGGCGATGCCAAGTGCGCCGCCCACCACGCATAGCAGGACGGACTCCAGCAAGATCAGCCAGCCGACGATGGAAGGCGCGAAGCCTAGCGCCTTCAGCGTGGCGTATTCACTGGTGCGCTCGCGTGCCGCCATGGCCATGGTGTTCGCCATCACGGCCATGATGATGACGATCACCACATAGCTCACGACCTGGATGGCGAGCACCACGGTGGAGAGCATGGCCACGAAGCCCAGCTGGAAGGACTTTTCCGTTTCCGTGAGCGTCTCGGCCACCGAATTGTGGTACATGGCGTCGATGCGTTGCGAGACCAGCGCCGCGTCACCCGCATCCTTGATGCCGACGACGAAGACGCCCGTACTATCGCCCCTCTTTGGGTAGATCTTCTTGATGCGCTCGTTCAGCAGTTCCCAATGAAAGAAGAATTGCTCCTCGTTTGTATCCGCGTCGCGCCCCGTGTAGATGCCGCGCAGCACGAAATTGTATGTGCCGGGATAGATGCTGCCGCGGATCGGAATCGTGTCGCCCACTTTCCAGCCGTAGCGGGCAGCCAGCTTGCGGCCGGCAACGCAGCCCTGGCGGTCGCGCAGGAACGTGGCTTTCTGCGCCTCGTCCAACACGAATTCCGGGTAGAGCGGCAGATAGCTTGCCGCGCTGACGCCAAACTGCGGGAAGAAGTTGCGCTCATTGATATATACGCCGCCAAACCAGTTGGCCCAGGCCACCGAGGTCACGCCGTCCACCGCGCGGATCTGCTCGGCGTAGCTGATGGGCAGGGAAAAGGCGAGCGAGATGGCGCTGCGCGTGACCAGGCGCTTGTCCGATGCAGCGTCGGCGCCGGCATACCATGCCGTAACGACTGTACTCAGGAGCCCGAAGGCCAGGATGGCGATGGTGAGACCGGCCAATGTGAGGCAGGCCCTGAGCCGGTGGCGCAGGGCATTCTTCAGTGCCATGTTGATCAGGAATCCGAGCACGCTAGCTGCCTTGGTAAGCTGAACTCATTGGGCCGGGGGCGTTCCGTTGCGCCACTTTACGCATCTTTGCGGCCCCGCGTAAGAGTCTTGCGGGATCGTCGGCCGCAACATTCGTCGCCCGTTTCCGCATTTCATCCCTTTCCCCCTGCAACGCGTCGCGCCCGTGCCGACGCTGCCGCGGCGATTCCCTAATCTGGCATCAAGTAAGCCGCGTGGCAAATGGCCACCGGCGCTAACCAATGACAAGGGGAATGAACATGACAGGCGATATGCTCCAAACACCGAACAATATGGGTCCGGCCGCGCCAGGCCCGCAACGGACCGGCAAGGGCAAACTGCTACTGCTCTGCATGCTGCTGCTTACCTTCCTAATCGCGGCCAGCCTGGCGACGGGCGGGCACCATGTGGAAGTGACCATAGGCGACGGCTCGGTCGATGGCGTGCTCGGCACGGTGATCGCCATTTTCGTCATCCTGCTGTTGATCTGCATCGGTGCTGCCGTCACAGCCAGTCTTGCCGTGATCGGCGTGGTAGTGGCCGCCATCGTCGCCATAGTCGTCATCGCCGCCGTGCTGGCTGCTGTCACGCCCTTGATGGTGCCGTTCGCCTTGATCGTCGCCTTCAGCGTATGGCTGACTCGCCGGAAATAAGCCGGGAGCCATAGAAAGAGCCGCAAGCATCACGCTTGCGGCTCTTTGATTTGGATCAACCTGCGGCAATTTACAGCAGGCGGTCACATGGTGGGCGCACGGTGCTAAGTAGCGCAACGATGCCACCGGGGCCTTGTACGGCAGCGCACCAGCTCCGCGCCGCAGCAGTCGCATCTGCTTCATTCTGGAACCGGAGATCGATGCCGAAGTGCGGGTCCTCCGGGTGTTCCTGGTCTGCCCCGATGATCGTACTCTGCACCGGCATACCCGGTAGCGCCAGCAATACCATCCCCGGTGCCTTGTAGCCGGGCGCGAGTTCGCCGGCCAAGTGCAAGGTGGCGCCGTCCTGTGTTACCTGGTTGACCGTGCCCCCGCCCATCCTAGCGCTGTGCGCCGGCAGTTGGTCGCTGCCACGCTCATATATCCGCATATTCCACGGTGTCTTGACTGAAGTGCTGCCGAGAGGCTGGCAGTCTTGCTGCCCAGCTCGGCAATAGAGCTTGAGCGTGCCCATATTGAAGTCGGCGCGCGTCCATAGCTTGCCCTGTTCGAGCTGATGCTGCACCGCTACCTCGCCAGGCCACATCGGCACATGGACAAGGAAATAGTCTGGGTGATAGTCATTGAGCCATGCCTCGAAACGGCGCTCACCGATGTATCGGGCATTGTTCGGGTTCACCAGCCCAAGAATGTCGATGATATAGCGCTGCGAATAGAATCCGACCGTACCAATCTCCGACGTAGCGACCTTGGCGTCCGCCGGTAGATGACTGTTCATCCATGTGCCGGCCTCCTGGTAAGCGACCGACGGGCCGTTGGAGACGTTCACGCGCGCCAGGATGTAGTGCACGAGCACGCCTGCGCACGCCAGCGACAGCACGGCCGATATCAGTGCCTGCTTGGTCTGCAATAGGTCTATTTCGACAAAGCGGGTGCACAGCGTCACCAGGCCAATGCCTGCATACCAGGTCAGCGTGAGATAGAGGGCCGAGTAGTACCAGTGGTAGTTCGGAATGTTGAGCACGCAGTAGAAGGCCGCATACATGCCGGCGAACAGTAGGATGTACCAGCTTCGGCGCAGCGTGGACAAGAGGCCGAAGCCGGCCAGGCCGACCATCAGCAGGAAGAACCACAGATGCCCCAGGAAGGTCCAGTCGAGCAAGTAGTCCGCGTAGACGAACAACGGCTTTTCTGTGCCCCACAGCCCTGATTGGCCTTGCCATATCTTGGCCGAACCCGTTTCGGGAATGAATGCGCCGTAGTAATAGCGGTTAAAGCTGTAGTGCAGTGCCAGGATGATGGCCGGCGCAATCAGGATGCGCCAGGAAGGCCAGCGGCGGCGTTCCACAAGATGCGCCAAACCCAGCGCGGCCAGCAGGAACACGCCTTCGCCGCGCGTGAGGATAAGTAGCGCGCCGGCAACTGCCAGCCAGCCGTAGCGCGCATCCTGGTACAGGCACAGGCAGGCCGCGATCAGCATCAGGAACAATGCCGTCTCCATACCCAGCGTCAGGTAATAGTAGGGGAGGGAAACGCCGATCAATACACCGATTGCAGTGCCCAGTCCGTCGCCCCGCCTGAGTCCGAAGCGAAACAGTAGCCAGGACGCCAGGGTGAGGCATCCGGTAAACACCACGACGGCGGCATGCTGCAGATTGCGAATGAAAAAGCCCACGACCAGCATCAGGTAGGCATACAGCGGCGACGTCAGGCCGTTGAAATGCACGCCCTCGTTGTAGACAAGCCCCTTGCCCGCGTAGAAGTTGTAGAAGTAGCGCTGGTAGATCAGTGCATCGTCCAGCTGGAATGCACGCGCATGCCAGCTGTGGTGCACGATGACGGCCGTGGCCAGGAACATGACGAGGAAGGCGAGACGATCAGCGATAGTCGGCCGTGCCGGCTGGCTAGGCTTATGAAAAATCATGGTATGCCCAAGGAGATATCAAGAAGCGAGGCCGGCATTGCTGCCGACCTCGCATTGTACTGGTTAAACACGACTATGCAGCAAGGCGCATCAGCGCTTGTCCTTGCGATTCTCCATGTGATTGGCAGGACGGGATGATGGGTGAGGCGCAGGCCGTGGCTCGGCTCGTGGCGGGGCTGGTTGCCTTGCTTGAGCCGGTGGTGCCGGCGGGCGTGCCATGGCGCTGCTATGCACTGCAGACTCCGGCGAATGATTGGCGTGGGGTTGCTGTACCGTACCGGCCTCGTGCTGTGGGCGTGGCGCCTGAATGAAGTCGCGGCGTGGCACCGGGTTGTCTGCGTGGGCAACCTGGCTTTGCGGCGGGTGTGGTACGGCCGGCGCATTCGGCACTGGGGGCGGCGTATGGGCCGCAGTGCTGCTGGCTGGTGCCGCCTGGGATGGTATGGGCGGCGGATGCGGTACGCCATTCCCCGGCAGTGGCGGTGGGCTGGCCTTGGCCTGCTCGGGTAGGGGTGGCGGCGTGGAGTGCGGGCTGGCGGCCTGGGGAACATTCGCCGCGGCGTTGATCGGCGCTGTGAGATGCGGCGGCAGGGGGCCAGCACCGCTCACCGTATGACCTTGCGCGATGTACTGGTGCGCCAGCGTGTCGTTCAGGGCCGGTGGGGTTGCCGGCGCGTGGGTGCTTACCACGTCGCGCGCCACGATATGCGAGGGCGGCACGGCGCTGGCGGGAGCCGGCGTGCCGGCGCCGGCCAGGCTCTGGCTAACGGGGGCGACAGCGGGCGAGGCCGACATCTGCGCCGTCTTGAACGCAGCCGGGTTCACGCTGGTGTTGGCCTGTGCCACCGACTGGCCCTTCACGAAGGTCGCCGCAGGTACGGCCGTCACCGCATTCGGCACGTTCTGGTTCACGTATACCGTCTTGTTGATCACCGTATTGTTGTTCACGATGGTCGTGTTGTTCACGTTCACCGTGTGGTTGATATTGGTGACATAGGCGGGGCTCACGGCGTAGGCGGGGCGGTAGATTTCGCCGGGGCCGAGCGGGAACCAGGCCACGCCTGGCGTACCGACGCTCAGCGAAATACCCCAGTGGAAGCCGCCACCTCCGCCCCCGGCGAAGGCCACCAGCGCCGGTGCATAGACCGGGCGTGGCATGATGGGGCCGGGTATCCAGCCCCAGCCGCCGCCGATATAGGCCCAGCGGCCATAGTGGAAGGGCGCGAAGCCCCACGGTGCGTCGTCCACCCAGGTCCAGCCCCAGGGCGCGACCCAGGCCCAGTGGCCGTAGCGGTATGGTGCCCAGTTGACAATGGTGACTGTCGGCGTCCAGACCGGGCCGTAGCCGTCCACATCGCGCCAAGTGCCGTGAGCGTCGAGGTCCTGGTAGCCTATCGTCTCGCGCGATACATAGCGGGCCGACACGGAGTCGTCCTCGCGGTGGTCACGCTCGGCCGCCCAGTGGTCGAAGCCATCCTGTGCCGGCAGGCTGAAAGCACGGGCATCGTCGAGCTGGCTGCCGCCGAACTGCATGGCCTGGCCGGCCGGAACTTCGCGCGAGGTATCGTTCGAGCCGTACACGATGGCGTCGCCGTGGCGCACCGTGACGAAAGTCGTGTTTGCCGTCGGATCCACGTCGACGCGATAAACGCCTGGCTTGCGCACGACGAAGGCCAGGTTGGGCGTGTCGATTTCCACCGACTGGCCGTCCCACAGCTTGCGCACGTGCAGATCGATATTCCCTTGCGACTCCTTGAGCTGCAGGGTGTTGTCATCCAGCGTTGATACCTCCAGGCTGGTCTTGGAGTTCAGGTGTAGGGCGGTGGAACCCACATGCAGCTCTGCGCGGCCGCCCTGGTCCACCCACAACTTGTCGCCCGTAGTGAGGGGCCGGTTGATCTTGGCGTAGACCCAGTCTTCGCTACCAGCCGGCGCGAAAGTGACGCTGCCGTCGAAGTGGTCGAGGCGCGCGACGCGGCCGGGTGGGTCGTTGTCGGCATGGGCCAGGCCTGCCAAGGTGCACAGCAGCAGGGAGCAGCAAAACAATCGGAACGGCCTGTTCGGCTTCATTGTGATCTCGTCGAAATGGGGCGTGCTTGCCTGCATAACGCACTGGAACGAAAAACGTTACAGTCGGCATGCGATATGCCCATTGAAGCGTGGCCCAGGTGAACGGGTGCTGAACTTGCACCGCTTTGCACGGTAGCGTCCACGCAGTTATGCTCCCCGGTCTTGCCTCAATCCCGTGCGCCGCCATGTCCAAGCCCCACTCTCCAAGCCTGCAGCCACCCGTTGCCGCCAAACAGCCTGTCACGCTGCGCAAGCACGGTGACGTGCGCGTTGATGATTACTTCTGGCTGCGCGAGAAGGACAGTCCCGCCGTCGTCGAATACCTGAAAGCGGAGAACGACTACGCGACCCAGGTCATGGCGCCCATTGCGCCGCTGGAAAAGACGCTGTTCGAAGAGATGCGCGCACGCATCAAGGAAGACGACAGCTCGGTGCCCTACCGCGTCGACGGCTTCTACTACTATTCGCGCTTCGAAACGGGCCAGCAATACCCCATTTTCTGCCGCAAGGCGATCGCAGCCGACGGCAGCTGGCAGGGGGCGGTCGAGCAGATCCTGCTCAATGTGAACGAACTGGCGCACGGCAAGCAGTTCATGGCTGTGGGCGAGTTCGACGTCAGCCCAGATGGCCACCTGCTGGCCTATTCGACCGATGCCACAGGTTTTCGTCAGTACCAGCTGCGGATCAAGCACCTGGGCACAGGCAAGCACATCGCATTCAAGCGTGAGCGCGTCACTTCGGTGGCTTGGGCCATGGACGGCCGCACCCTGTTCTATACGACGGAAGACAAGACCACCAAGCGTTCCAACCAGCTCTGGCGCCATGTACTGGGCGAGAAGCAGGACACGCTGATCCACGAGGAGCGCGACGAACGCTTCGCCATGGACGTCTACCTTACGCGCAGTCGCGGCTATCTCGTGCAGCAGATCGGCAGCCACACGAGCAGCGAAATCCGCTACCTGCGCGCCGATAAGCCCTCGGGCCGCTGGAAGGTGCTGGCGCGGCGCCGCGCCGATATCGAATACAACATCGACCACCACGGCGACGACTTCTATATCCGCATCAACGACACGAGCCGCAACTATCGGTTGGTGAAGGCACCGGTAGCAGCGCCTGCGCGTGAGAACTGGAAGGAACTGATTCCGGCCCGCGCCGACGTGATGCTGGAGAGTGTCGACTTGTTCCAGCGCTTTATGGTGCTGGAGGAGCGCGTGCGTGGCCTGAGCCAGATTGTGATTACCGACTTGGCCAATGGCGGCAGCCACGCCATCCAGTTCGACGAACCGGCCTACAGCCTGGGTGGTGGCGCCAATGCGGAATGGGACGCGCAGGTCTACCGCTACAGCTACGAGTCGATGACCACGCCGGAGACGATCTACGACTACGATATGGCCACGCGCCAGCAGACGCTGATGAAGCGCCGCCCCGTGCTGGGCGACTTCGACCCGGCGCGCTATGTGACGGAACGCATCTGGGCTACGGCGCGCGATGGGGTAGAAGTGCCGATTTCGCTCGTCTACCGCAAGGGTGCGGTGCGCGACGGCACCACGGCGCTGTGGCTGGAAGGCTACGGCGCCTATGGCATCCCGAACGATGTGTATTTCTCCTCGGCGCGCCTGTCGCTGCTGGACC